>DYON01000075.1 GCA_020720525.1 Acetofilamentum sp. | reverse complement strand
TTCAAAAATGGACGAAATTATGGTCGCTAATTCAATTATCAACTACCACAATCTTTGAGAAAGCGTGGCGCGGAATATTTCTGTTTTGGTGGCTTTGAATGCACCTCCGATTGTTTCGTAGTACTCGAAACGATACATTGCTGTTTCAATTTTTGTTTTGTCTGCCTCCTTTGCTCTTTGAATACCAAAACAATCTGCTTGACGAGTCTTTTTAAAACTGATTTCTAATCTCTTTTTTTGTCAGCCCAAATGGTTTTTTTTGTTCTTTCCGCGTTCGCGATGCAAAACAAAATCGAGCATTTGTAAGCCGAATCAGCTGAACAACTATTCTTTTCAACAACCGATAAAAATTGTTTTGCAAATGCCCACAAAGCTGATCGCCAGTTTATCTTAGGGTTTTTCTTTGCTCTGTAAAACACATCTTTTTTCTCTTCAATCTCATTGTTTTCAAACAATCCACTCACTTTCAAAATACCCCAAAACGGCATCGAAAGAAGTGTTGTTAGGGCGCTTAAAACTGCGCATCCTTGCGATTTTACGCCGCTTAAGCATCTCAATGACGATTTTAAATCAAAATTGACTAATATTCTACTCGGCTTATTGATTTCGAACCAGCTGGGGGTAAAACCGTTTTTGAGTTCTGCAATTTTTGTTGTACTTTTGTGCTGTAGCATTTTTTTGTTTTTGTTTGATGACACTAATTTACTGAATTTCAGTGAATTAGAAACATAAAATGCTACATTTTTTATTAACAAAACGTACTATTTATCAACATTTTTGAGGTGCGAAACTTGAATAAAGATACAATATGAAAAAAGAGAGACAAAAAAACAGAAGCGATGAGAACGTGCTAATTATGAATATTCTGGCCATTTTTCGTCAGAACCCGTACACGCTTTTCAATTACAAACAAATAGCTGGCCGATTGGGCATCAGCACGGGGCAAGATCGGTCTGCCGTTCAGCAATCGCTCGACAAGCTGATCACTCAGGAGTATATTCTGATTCGAAATAGAAGCAAGTATATTTTGAATCCCGAAGCCATGGAAGAAGACGAAGCTGTGAGCGAAATGGAAGGCAAAATTGAGGTTACCATTCGTGGAAAAGGATTTTTGCTGGTTCCCGACAAAGACGATATTCATATCGAACCCAACAATCTTGGTCAGGCTTTGGATGGCGACACTGTTTTGGTGAAGCTTTTTCCGCGACGCAAAAATCACAAGCCCGAAGGCAAGGTGATGAAAGTGATTCAGCGAAAACGCAAGCAGTACGTTGGCACTATTCAGCTGGGTGCAAAAATGTCGTTTTTTATCCCCGACGACAAGCGAATTCATGTCGATTTTATGATTCCGCCCGAGAATTTGAAAAAAGCCAAGCATGGCGAGAAGGTGATTGTTGATATTGCCGAATGGCCCGAGCGTTCGCGCAATCCGTTTGCGGTAGTAAAAACTGTTCTGGGTGCTCCAGGTGGCAACGAAGTTGAAATTCAAAGCATTTTGGCTAATTACGATTTTCCGCTTTGTTTTCCGAAACATGTTGAGAAAGAAGCCGAGAAAATTCCAACCGAAATTTCTGCCGACGAAATCAAAAAACGTCGCGATTTCAGAAAAATATTCACGTTCACTTGCGATCCAGCCGATGCCAAAGATTTCGACGATGCATTATCGTTGCAAAAACTTAAAAACGGCAATTGGGAAGTGGGTGTTCATATTGCCGATGTGTCGCATTATGTGCGCCCTGGTTCGGCCATCGACAAAGAAGCATTCGAACGTGCAACTTCCATTTATATGGTTGATAGAGTAGTTCCCATGTTGCCCGAAAAGCTTTCGAACGATGTGTGTTCGCTGAAACCCAACGAAGACAAGCTTTGCTATTCGGCAGTGTTCGAGATGACCGAAAAAGCCGAAGTGGTGAAATCGTGGATTGGCCACACCGTTATCAATTCGGATCGACGCTACAACTACGAAGAAGTTCAGCAAATTATTGAAACTGGCGAAGGCGAATTCAACAACGAAGTACTTCTGCTCAATAAACTGGCGCTCATTTTGCGCGGAGAACGCAACAAACGTGGCTCTATCAATTTCAAAAGCAACGAAGTGAAATTCAAGCTCGACGAAAAGGGGCGTCCGCTCGAAGTGTATATCAAGGAGCAAAAAGAGTCGAATATGCTTATTGAAGACTTTATGTTGCTTGCCAACCGTACTATTGCTGCTCATATTGGGCAGAAAACCGACAAAAATATCAGCCCAAAAGTGTTTGTTTATCGCATTCACGACGAACCAAGTCCGGAGAAGCTAGCCAATTTTTCAGAATTTTTGCGCAAACTCGGCTACAATTTGAATGTTACGTCCAAAGAGAAGATATCGACTTCGCTCAATCAGTTGTTCGAAAAAGTTTCGGGCAAAGCCGAAGAGACTATGATTGAGACTATTGCGGTAAGAACCATGGCAAAAGCGGTTTACAGCACCAACAATATTGGACATTATGGATTGGCGTTTCGTTTCTACACGCATTTCACATCGCCCATTCGTCGATATCCCGATTTGATGGTTCATCGTTTGCTCGATTTGTATTCTGCTGGCAAACCATCGGTTAAGCAGCCCGAATACGAAGAAATGTGCAAGCATTGTAGCGAAATGGAAAAGAAGGCAGCCGAAGCCGAACGCGAATCGGTGAAATTCAAACAGATGGAATTTATGACCGATCAGGTTGGAAAATCGTTTGATGGAGTTATTTCTGGCGTAAGCAAGTGGGGCATTTTTGTTGAGCTCGATTACAGCAAAGCCGAAGGTTTGGTGCGCCTCGAAGACATGAAAGACGATTTCTACTATCTCGACGAAGAAAACTACATGGTTATTGGTCATCGCACCAAAACCACGCATCGCTTGGGCGATAAAGTAACTGTGATGGTGAAGAAAATTGACATTGCTCGCAAGCAGATGGATTTGGCAATAATGTAGTGGATGTGCACAATATTGCACTGATATTAAAGTGCAGAATGTTTCTAATAGTTGTAAGGATAACTTGATATATTAAAGGCTTATCTTGATAACAGATGGAAACATTGTTATTGAATCAATCAATATCAGTAAAGCAAATGATATTAATAGTTTCAAACCATTCATTTTGGCAGAATTAAGTGTTTAAACCGATTTGAAAATTGCATCAGGAAGCATTAGCAGAAAAGGCAAGCAGCGGTTCCAGTGCAATGCATAGTAGTTGAACCCTAATGCGATATTTTGATAATATGCAGGCCTGTTGTCCCAATAGTATTTTTCGGAATCGACCGTCCAAGCTGTCATACCAAGTTTCGAAGCCAGAAACCATTTTTCGAGCAATCGAGCCGAGCGACCATTTCCATCGGTGAAAGGATGTATTAAGGCAATCCATAAATGAATCATTGAAGCGAAATAGCAAACTTCCTTAAAATCTAAATTTGCAGACAATAATTCATCAATATCGTCGAAAAGTTTATTGAATTCTGTTTCAAGAAAGTCGGGCTCAACTGCCAAGTAAACCGGTTTCATGGTTTTTGAATCGCGCACACCAACTTGTTCATTTCTCAATACGCCTCTTTCTTTGGCAGGTAACAATGTTTTCGACAGCAATGCATGCGATTTCAAAAAGTTTTTTCTATTGAGAACATTTTTCGAAGCGAATCGGTATGCATCAACAAGGCTTTCTATTTCCTGTACTTCTTTCTTTTTGGGAGAAGTTTTTTTGTCTCTGTTTCGGAAAAAGCTATTGGCATCGAGCGAATTGCCTTCAATTTTAGAAGAATAGAGCGATGATGAAATGATGTAATATTCAAAATCCTCGGTCTGGAATTGCTTTGCTTCGACGTAATTTTTGAAAAAATCGAGCTGAGAGGCATTTGCCTCATCAGAATATTCCTGAAAAAAGTCAGTTGATATGAGCGTTAGCTTCTTTTCCATTTGAATGTAAAGATAGCAATACTTTTTTTCATGACCAAATTATCAAATATCCAAATTCTAAGGCAAACAGTTGAAAAATAAGCCTAAAATATTAAAATATTCGATTGTAATCGAAAAAAGTTATAACTATTTGGGATTATAATCGAAAAAAGTAATAAAATGCCGTGAAAACTTGATTCAGCGATGTGTAGAGATTTATCAATCTGCAGTTGCTGTTAAAAATTCAAGGTAATTATCGGGATGAATTGTTTTTGAAGTGTGGTTTGGATAAGCCTCTCGAAAGGTTTTCGGGAAGCGACCTTCTTTTTCAGAATTCCATTTAAACTCGAAGGCATTCAAATGACCATTGAGGTCTTCAATAAGGTCAATTTCTTGTTGCTGTTTTGTTCTCCAGAAATAGGATTCTGCTCCCATTTGATTGTTTTCAAGAAATTTTCGTCTTTCGCTTACAAGAAAATTTTCCCACAATGCACCAATATCACTTCGAAGCGGTATGTTGTTGAAATTTCCGATTACAGCATTTCGAATTCCATTGTCGTAGAAGTAGATTTTCCTACTTTTTTTCAGCTCATTTCGAACGTTTCGACTGAGAGATGGAAGTCGGAAAACGATATATGTTTTTTCCATCAAATCGATGTATCGTTGAACTGTAGCAGTGTCGCAACCAGTAATTTGAGCCAGTTCGTTATAAGAAACCTCGCTGCCGAGTTGCAAAGCAATTGCTTTAATCAGCTTTTCTACTATTTCAGGTTTTCTAACATCGCGAAAGCTGAAAACGTCTTTATATAAATAGCTGTTTACTAGGTTTTTTAGGTTAATTTGCTCATCACCTGGGTTCATCACAATATCTGGGTAAAAGCCAAATACTAAACGATGATTAAGTAGTCTTTTTTCTTCTAGAAATCCATGATGATTTATCATTTCTTGTGTTGATAGAGGCATCAATTGAAACTCATATTTTCTTCCGGTGAGTGGTTCGTTTAGTCCTCCAGCTAATTCCAAAGCTGATGAACCGGAAACAATCAAATGAACATTGGGTATTTTATCGACTATCAATTTAAGTGTGATTCCAATATTTTTTATTCTTTGCGCTTCGTCAATTACCACAACGCCAGCATTGCCAATAAGCATTTTCAATTGCGTGGATGTAATAGATGAAAGCATTTCTCTTATATCGGGCTCATCACCATCGAGAAACAGAATTTTCAAATTACTATCCTTGAAAAGCATGTTGAGCAAAGTGCTTTTTCCAACTTGTCGGGCACCCATAATAATTAAAGCCTTCTTTTTTGATAGCTTTTTCTCTATTATGCTGGTCAATTGCCGTTGAATCATAATGTCTTATTTTTACAAAAGTAGTGAAATATTCGATTGTAATCGAAAAAAGATATAACTATTTGTGGTTATAATCGAAAAAAGTAACAAAATGCCGTGGAAACTTGATTCAGCGATGTGTAGAAAATGACCATATTTGCTTGTTGCTAAAAAAGTTGAGGCATTGTATTTTTTTTGCGAAATGTTGTTGGAAAAGTTACTTTCATCAATTCTTCAGACAAATATCAGTAAAGCCGTATTCATTTTCTTATTTAACAACCTGCGTTTTTTGTATCTTTGCGGTGTAATCTGAATTTAGATTTCATTAAAACAAGAACCTGATGAAGGAAGACGAAAGTCAAGATGCGTTGAACGATGTAACGCATGGCGATTATAAATACGGGTTTGTTACCAACATAGAGATGGACACCATTCCGAAAGGTTTGAGTGAAGATACTGTGCGGTTGTTGTCGGCAAAGAAAGGAGAGCCTGAATATATGCTTGAATTTCGTTTGCATGCTTATCGGAAATGGCTCGAAATGCCTATGCCCGATTGGGCTCATTTGAATATTCCGGAGATTGATTTCCAAGCAATCAGCTATTATGCAGCTCCCAAGCAATCGGACAAGAAAAGTATCGACGACGTTGATCCTGAATTGCTTGCAACGTTCAACAAACTAGGCATTCCGCTCGAAGAACAACTTGCATTGGCTGGAGTTGCTGTTGACGCTGTGTTCGATAGTGTTTCGGTGAAAACAACCATGCAGGAAAAACTCTCGGAGCTTGGAATTATTTTTTGTCCTATCAGCG
Organism: Acetofilamentum sp.; assembly: GCA_020720525.1. Lineage (GTDB taxonomy): Bacteria > Bacteroidota > Bacteroidia > Bacteroidales > DTU049 > GWF2-43-63. The sequence goes on along the minus strand of DYON01000075.1, from coordinate 4,814 downwards.
AGGCAGTTCATAAGCATCCCGAGCTGGTGAAGCAATATTTGGGCAAGTCGGTTCCAACAACCGACAATTATTTTTCGGCATTAAACTCGGCTGTATTTAGCGACGGTTCGTTTGTGTATATTCCAAAAGGCGTTCGTTGCCCAGTGGAAATATCGACTTATTTTCGCATCAATGCTAAAGACACAGGACAATTCGAACGAACGCTTATTGTTGCCGATGAAGGTGCCTATGTGAGTTATCTCGAAGGATGCACTGCTCCCATGCGCGACGAAAATCAGTTGCATGCTGCTGTTGTCGAAATAGTCATACTCGACAATGCCGAGGTGAAATACAGCACAGTTCAAAACTGGTATCCGGGCGACAAAAATGGCAAGGGCGGTATTTATAATTTTGTTACCAAGCGAGCTTTGCTCAAGGGAGTCAATTCAAAAGTGTCGTGGACACAGGTCGAAACCGGTTCGGCAATCACGTGGAAATATCCGAGTTGCATTTTGCTGGGCGACAATAGTGTAGGTGAGTTCTACAGCGTTGCATTGACCAACAATTTTCAGCAAGCCGACACGGGTAGCAAAATGATTCATTTAGGCAAAAATACACGCAGCACCATCATTTCGAAAGGAATTTCGGCCGGACAAAGCCAAAATAGTTACCGCGGATTGGTTAAAGTGATGAAAAATGCCTCCAATTCTCGAAATTTCACACAATGCGATAGCTTGTTGCTTGGCGACAAATGTGGTGCACACACGTGGCCTTACATCAATGTATTGAACAAAAGTTCGATTGTGGAACACGAAGCAACCACATCAAAAATTTCGGACGATCAATTGTTTTATTGTCAGCAGCGAGGTCTCAACAGTGAGGTAGCTATTGGCTTGATTGTGAATGGTTATGCACGCGAAGTTTTAAATAAATTGCCCATGGAATTTGCTGTCGAAGCGCAAAAATTGTTGGCAATTAGTCTTGAAGGTTCGGTTGGGTAATAGAAGGAGTATGGAGTAGGAGGTAAGGAGTAGGAAAAGAAAAGAAATTGTTAAAAAACTACAGCATGGAACAAGGTTTTAATGATAAATACAGAAATCGCACTAAAAAGCTTGCAGTTGGTGTTATCAAGCTGTTGCGAAAAGAAAACAAGTCCGATGAGTTTAGAATTCTACATAAACAGCTTGTTCGAAGCATTACCTCTGTTGGAGCTAATTTCAGAGCAAGTTGTAGAGCAAGAAGTGATAAGGATTATTTAAATAAACTTGCCATCACAATAGAAGAACTGGATGAATCGCAATATTGGATGGAGATTCTTGTTGAGTTGGAAGAAGTAAGCTTATCAAAAGTGCAATCCTCAATGGACGAGATTTCATCAATTCTTGCTGTATTTACGAAACTACACTTTAACAAAAGGGGAGCGATATAAGTGAAACTCAAGGAATACTCCTTGCATTTTACTACTTACTCCTAAAAATAAACAAGAAACAAAATATATGTTACAAATAAAAGATTTACACGTTTCCATCGACAATCGCCAGATATTGAAAGGCGTTAATTTGGAAGTGAATGCAGGCGAAGTTCATGCAATCATGGGTCCCAACGGTACAGGAAAAAGCACTTTGGCCAATGTGATTGCTGGAAAAGCTGGATATGAAGTTGAAGGAGAAATTATTTTCAGAGGAAAGAATCTGCTCGAAATGCCAGTTGAAGACAGGGCTTGTGCAGGGATTTTTCTCGGATTTCAGTATCCAGTTGAGATACCAGGCGTTTCCATTATGAATTTTTTGAAAACTGCCGTCAACGAGCAAAGAAAATATAGAGGCGAAGAACCTATAAGTGCTGGTGCTTTTTTGAAGCTTGTTGACGAGAAGAAAAGAGTGGTTGAGATTCCGTCCGATTTGATGAAGCGAAGCGTAAACGAAGGCTTTTCGGGAGGAGAGAAGAAAAGGAACGAGATATTTCAAATGGCTATTTTGGAACCGATGCTTGCAATACTCGACGAAACCGACAGTGGTCTCGATATCGATGCATTGCGGGTAGTAGCAATAGGAGTTTCGCGTTTGAAGAAACCCGAAAATGCAACAGTTGTAATTACGCACTATCAGCGTTTGCTCGACTTCATTGTTCCCGATTTTGTTCATATACTTTTCGATGGTCGTATTGTGAAATCGGGCGATAAGCATTTGGCTATGGAGCTCGAAAAACAAGGTTACGACTGGGTGAAGAGGGAATTCGCATAAAATTCAAAACATGAACAAGTCAGAAATATATCCAGTTTTTGCTCAACTTACGAAAGCAGCCGAGAAACAGAATGCTGGACTCGATTTGTGGGATGGGCGCGACAATGCATTTCATTCGTTTTTGTCCGATGGTTTTCCACACTCAAAAATGGAGAAATGGAGAAACACCGATTTGAGTACGTTTCTTTCGAAGGAATATAGCTATGTTGAAAATACGGATCCAGTTTCGGATGTCGATATCAATCAGGTTTTTCATTGCGAAATTCACAACTTTGAAACATCGCTATTCACGTTGCTCAACGGTGCCTATGTTTACAATACTTCGCCACTAACTATTTTAGGAAATGGTGTAATTGCTGGTAGTTTGCGCAATGTGTGGAGCGAGTATCCTGAATTGGTAAATCGATATCTTGGTCAACTAACCGAAAACAATCTGAATGGGCTTGTAAGCCTAAACTCGGCATTGGGCACCGCTGGTTTTTTTATTTTTGTTCCCGATAACGTAGTTGTAGAGAAACCTGTGCAGCTGGTCAATTTGGTCAATACCGAAGTAAATCCTTTTTTGCAAATACGAAACTTGATTGTTCTTGGTAAAAACAGCAAACTTACTTTTGTGCAATGCGACGATAGCGTGAACGATAAAAATAGTTTTTTGAATGTTGCGAACGAATTTCATATTGCCGAAGGTGCTGCACTCGAGCATTACAAGCTTCAAAACAAAGACGATAGTGCTGTGATGGTAAATACTTCGTTTTTTGGTTTGCAACGCAATGCACGACTACTTACCAATACAATCACTTTTAATGGCGGCACAACTCGAAACGAATCGGTTGTGAATTTGGATGGCGAAGGAGCCGAAGCCAATATTTTAGGACTATATCTTGTGGACAGAAAGCAACATGTTGATAATCAGGTTGTAGTGCGTCATAATGCGCCGCATTGCAATTCGAATGAGCTTTTTAAAGGGATTGTTGACGACGATGCAAGTGTTGCATTCAATGGACATATTATTGTTCTGCCAGGGGCACAAAAAACCAATGCTTTTCAGAGCAATAAAAACATTCTTCTTACAGATACAGCGAAGGTAAGTACTAAGCCATTTTTGGAGATTTATGCCGACGACGTTAAATGTTCGCATGGCGCAACCATTGGTCAGCTCGACGAAAATGCGTTGTTTTATTTGAAGCAACGTGGTCTTTGCGACAGTAATGCACGAATGCTGCTGATGTATGCGTTTGCGGAGGAAGTGATTCGTGAGATTTCTATTGAATCGTTGCACGAGCGCACAGCCGATATGGTGTCGAGAAGGTTGAACGGTGAGTTGAGTATTTGCGACCAATGTGTTTTGCATTGCAGCTACGAAAAACCTATGGAATTTGAAATTGACATCACCAAGATTTGATTTGCAAGTGCCTATATTGCAGGTTCAACAAGTATTGACCCTTTTTTGAATTTATCAATTTTGCATAGCATTTTTTCGGGGAGCGGTTTGTCGTCGAGAAATCGAGCCGACATGAAAAAGTTGCGGTTGTCATCGTTGTTGAAAAGGTAAAGCTTGTGCTTGCCTGCAGGCGAATTGCCAGGCTGGGAAAGGCCGACAAAGTTCAATTCAAGCACATCGCCTTCGCGCAACGAAGGATGAAGTGGTTCGAGAGAAAGTTTCCCATTTTGAGCAATTCGAACAACTTGACATTTAATTATTTGTCCCTCGCTAATTGCATAATGTTGATAGTGCGCTTTTTCGAGCAAATGAGTCGATCCGGCTTTTCCCGAAAGCACAAAAAAATCGATATTGTCGTTGCTGAATGATCCATCAACATGAAATCGATAGATTTTATGTTCGCGATACAGGTTAACTATTTTTAAAGTCGAGTCGAATAAAACTGGAATTGCTTTTCGTACTCGAGCAACTGTAAGAAGAACTTCGGAAGTGTTTTTGTTGATATTTTTGGTATTTACAACCACAAGAATGGCGTTGTTGAAAACATCGGCAACCACCATTTCGGCTGTTTCAATATTCTTATGTAGAACTTCTATGATTTTGAATTGATATTTTTGACCATTTTGATAAATTGGGTGTTGTGGTTCAAGAAATATTTTGCCACTGCAATTGATATGATCGACAGTAGCATTTACTTGTGAACTGATGGAGAAGTTGTAGTTTTTGTAAGCAATTGCATCAATAAGGAATTTATCTCCAGAAAGGTTGTTTGCAATCCAATATTCTTCACTATCAGATATTTCAATTTTTTTTTTGAAAGTTATTTTGAACTTATCGCCAGTTTTGAGCATTTAAATGTTTTTGTAAAAGTAAGAAAAAGTGAATAAACGAGTTCTATGTAGGTTTATTAATAGGAATGAGTTTAATCTGTAAAGTCACGCTATCGTGATGGTGTAGTGCGCTCATTCGTAAAGTCCATAAAGTTTTTAAAGGCACGCAGATACAAACAGCAAAGCGTGCCTTTGCAACCTATAAACAAATGACAAACCCCAAAAGTCACCCTGAGTGAAAAAATCAACGTTTTACAAAGATATTATGCGTTGAATTTTTTGTATCCCTGCCTGACTGTCGCCAAGGCAGGCAGGGAAGGG
>DYON01000074.1 GCA_020720525.1 Acetofilamentum sp. | reverse complement strand
GATCACAAAGCTGCCAGTTTAAAGAAGACAGACGACGACACAGCCGAAACCCTTTACGAAAAAGCCGGTATTTTTGCTGAGTTTGGACGCATTATCTGCGTTTCGGTTGGCACAGTAAATCAAAACAAAGCAAATATTCAAAGCTTTTTTGGGCACGACGAAAAAGAAATGCTTGTTCGTTTTGCGTCATTTTTGCACGATTTGCCATCGCAAGGCATTCGTTTGCTATGTGCACATAATGGAAAGGAGTTCGATTTTCCATATTTGTGTCGTCGCATGATGATTAATGGGGTTCGTATTCCTGAAATATTGAATATTCAAGGCAAAAAGCCATGGGAAATTGCACATATCGACACCATGGAGTTATGGAAATTTGGAGATTTTAAAAATTTCACATCGCTCGATTTGCTCACCGAGCTTTTTGATGTTCCGTCGCCCAAAGACGATATCAACGGAGCCGATGTTGCGCGAGTTTATTACGAAGAAGACAGTTTGAGTCGTATAGTTCAATATTGTCAGAAAGACGTTGTATCGCTCATTCAATTGCTACGCCGTTTGCAGTATCAGCCACTTATAGCCGACATTAACATCAATTATCAATAGCTCTTTTGGACTAAAACAATACGATGAAACAATCGCCACGCATTTCGAAGTCGGCCTATATTCGAGGTTTGCAATGCCACAAATCGCTTTACCTCTACAAACATAGATATTTTTTACGCGATCCAATGCTGGCACTCGTCAAACTGTTGGTTTAATGAAATTTCTTTGCTTGATGATTCAAATTGCCATTCCTTTTCTCTGAATAATTTGGCGAAAGGAGCGAAACGTTCCAAAATAGGCTCATACTTTTTGGTTTCTCCTTCTTCATTCCAAACGATAGAAGAATCTCCGCTTATGGCCGCCACATTGTCAAAACCTCTTGCGGTTAATTGCTCGAACAAATAAAATGCAGTGTCTTTATAAACCGTGAAAATTAAAACTTTTGCATTGCCGCCGTTTTCACTCGCTTGTCTCTTCTATACAATGCGGTTTATCAGCGTTTCTATCTTATCGTCTTCGCTATTGTGGTTTCTTGGCTTCTTTATTTCTTTGGCAATCTTGCGTTCAAACCAGATTAAGTTCGATTGCAATAATTGCAAGGATTCAATATCTGCTTTTAGGCCTTTTTTGTATTTCTCAATATTGCCCGAACGGGTTCCAACTGCTTAGCCAAATCGCGTAATAAATTGGCGCCATAGTCGGCTCTTTCTTTTCCTTGTTGTTCTTCATTAAAAATACGCTCACCCATTTTCCAATACATTTCCACTCGATGGAATTCAACACTGCGTACAGCATTGGTTCGGGCTTGCCCAATAATGGTTTTAATATCCTGAACAAAAGAACTGGAAAGTTCCGGTTTAATCTCATTCATTTTTAAAGCCTCCCAACAGTTTTACGATTCCGTTTTAGCTGTGTTTTCCTTCCCAAAGTTAGCAAAACAATCCAAATAAAGTTGCTTTTCATTTAATAAAAACAAACGTTTTAGTGATGCAATAACATGTAATCAGTTACTCTTGGACTTAAAATAAATTTCATTATCTCAACTCAAACGCATCCTGATAAATCTTTACTAGAAAAATGTCGCCATCGCGAAATTCGAGCTCGAGAGAGATGGTTTTTGCATTTATGCACCCAACGATGCCAACGAAACGACATTGATACCATCCTGTCGGGTGTAGCTCATTCCCGTTCCAGTAATGATGTTGAGCGATTTGGGTGGTTTTGTTTTTTTTGTATCTAATATTGAAGCAAATTTATGTAGGTTTGTTGCTGCCACATCAATTTGCCCTGTGCCGAGTTTAATTTCAAAAGCGCACCAATCGCCATTGTATTTTTGCACAATACAATCTACTTCTAAACCACTCGAATCGCGGTAATGATAAACCTTGGCATCGTTTGCCTGTGCATATACACGCAAATCGTGCGTTGCGAGCGACTCAAACAAAAAGCCTGTAAAATTCAGATCGTTTAGAAGTGAATTTTCGTTAGCGCCCAATGCTGCCACAGCCAATGCAACATCGGTAAAATGCCGTTTGGGTGTTTTGCGTAGAGAATAGGATGAACGAATATGCGTGTTCCAGGCAGGTTGATCTTCAACAATCATCAAGCGATTAAGCGCATCAAGATAATCATATACGGTTGGACGAGTTATTCCCGCGCTGTCTTTTTCACGAATGTCTTTTTCTATTGCTGAAATATCCACTAACGTTGCTGTATTGCGCGCCAATGAACGCAGTAAGCTACGCACTTTTGCCGGATCGCGTTTTATATCGGAAACACGGCTCATGTCAACTTCGGCCAATAATTCCACATAAGCACGGTTGACATCGGCTGCTTGCGCAACAGTTTTGTTTAAAAGCGTTGGAAAGCCGCCAATAATAATCCTTTCGACAATATCTTCCAATGGAGTTGTGCTGTCGTAAATTTCAATTTTTTCACTATTGAAAAGGGATGAAAGTTTGATTTTTCCAGTCGAATAATTTAATTCTTGCCACGACATAGTGCGCATTTCAACGATGGTAAACCGACCTGCACCAGAGTGCATTTTTACCGTTTCATCCGGGTTTGCCGAACCAGTAAGAATGAATTGTGCATTTTTTTGTCGATCGTCGATTTCATGCCGAATATAATTCCAAAGTTTTGGCTGTAACTGCCATTCATCAATCAATCTGGGAGTCTCGCCTAGCAATAACCGCTTGGGTTCTGCATCAATGAGTGCTTGTATTTGCTCATCTCTATCCACATGCAACGCGCTTTTCGCCAATTGTTTTGCCGATTCAGTTTTTCCACAGGCTTTTGCGCCTCGTATAAGCACTGCTCCTGAAGAGCTGAGCTTACGCGTCAACTCATTATCTGATATACGCTTTTTATATTTCACGAAGTATTTTTATTGCAAATATAGTACTATTTTACAGATTTTGACCATTTGGTTTTACAGATTTCGACTTTTACGTTTTACAGATATAGAGTATTTGTTTTTGTTCGATGGATATCGATGAGTTGTGTCGGTGGGGTGAATGTATGTAAACGGCTTTTGTGTTTGGTTTAATCAATTCTGTGGCAATTGTTCGGCAACTTTCAAAGCGGTAATAATTGTTTATCAGAAAATGCTGCGTTGTGTTCTTCGTGCTCTTCTTTGTGATCTAAGGAGTTGTTACGAAATAACATAGTTATATGAAAAATAATTGTAAAAATTTTCCCATCCACCAAAGTAAAGATCGTGGTTGCCCAGTAGAAAAAACCAGTTGACCGAATCGGTACGCTGCATCAAGTGGAAAACAGTGTCGTAATTTTCGGGATGACCACGGGTTACATCGCCAGCCACAATCAAGGCTGCAGCTTGTGGAAGACGTGCAGCTTGCAAAACGCGGCTAAATTTATCGTGTGTTCCAATATGTGTGTCGCCGCAAACCACAACACTATACGACGAGTCGTTTACAACAATATTCTGAATCGGATGGGTCGAATTCCAATCCATCGACATAGCAAAACGTTCGCTAACGCTATATTTCGAGTTTACAAATCCAGCTTCATCTAGGTCGTTGCTGCACGACACAAGTAAGATGGTTGTTAAAATCCAAATTATTTTTCTGCTGTCCATATTGCACCTCCCTGAATAAAAAATCCAAAATAATCGGCTTGCAAATTGAAACTCCCTGCTGGTTGATACCAAAATCTCGAAAACAAGGTTATTTTGTCGGTTTTACGGTATTTGAGACCTGCAAAAAGCATCGGGTTGGTTTCTTGGTGGAAGAAAAAAGGAGCAAAATCGGTTATTCCACCCGAAACATTCCACTTGTAATCGCGCGGTTTAAGTAGAAATTCGAAATGGTACATCAGGTTGCGCCATTCTTTCGCCGATGTGTTTTCCGACGAATCGGGTAGCAATTCGCGGGCTTTCGATGTGAGGGAATATATTCTTGAATTGTTTCCAATTGTAATATCCCAGTGTTCGCCTTCGTATCGGAAGGCAAGTACAATATTGTATTCGCGTATCCATTCCGAAAACGGACAATACCACAAACCGCTCCGAAAGCCAAAGTCTTTCTCCTTCACTTGAAAAGCTATATCCGACTCAATGTTCCATGCATTCAGTATTTTATTTTGAGGATTCATTAGCGACAAGTCGAATCCCGAACTAATTTTGATGTTTTTTTCGATATAGCTAGGCTTGAGACTTAAATTCATATAACCATTCTATCTTGCTTGGTTGTGACCACCTGCAATCCATGCTTCGGTCTGAAACTGGCCGAATAGAGTTGGATTTGGCAACAACCAAAATAAAGTAAGAAGAATTGCAAGCTTTTTTATGAAACCTATTTATCCGACAAAAGTAGAGAAAATGAATTATTTCGGTTGTTTTAAGCAAGTTAAAACGAAATCGTTTATTTCTTTGTCTTCATTGCGTCCTTTTTTTTTAATTTTGTGCTTCATATATCAATTCAAAACTATGGGACGCGCATTTGAATTTCGCAAAGAAAGAAAATTTAAGCGATGGGGCAATATGTCTCGCATTTTTACCCGTTATGGTCGCGAAATAAGCATTGCTGTTAAAGAAGGAGGACCAAACCCCGACAGCAATTCTCGTTTGAGAGCCATTATCCAGAATGCGAAGCACGATAATATGCCCAAAGAGAACGTGGAAAGGGCTATCAAAAAGGCAAGCGATAAGGATACAGCCGATTACAAAGAAGTAACATTCGAAGGTTATGGAATGCATGGTGTGGCTGTCTTTGTGATTTGTGCAACCGACAACCATGTGCGCAGCGTTGCCAATATTCGTAGCTATTTCAACAAATACAATGGAAATTTGGCTACAAATGGTTCGGTAAGTTTTATGTTCGATAAAAAGTGCGTTTTCGTTCTTAAAGACGATGGGCAAGATGTTGAAGAACTCGAACTCGATCTCATCGATTTTGGTGTCGAAGAAGTGTTCCGCAACGAAGATGGCATTCAAGTTTATGGCGATTTTAGCAGTTTTGGAGAATTGCAGAAAAAACTGGAGGCTATGGGTTTGGAAATTCAAAAAGCCGATTCCGATTATATTCCATCCGACCTCAAAAAACTTACCGAAGAACAACAAGCCGACGTAGAAAAACTTATCAATCGTATCGAAGACGACGACGATGTGGTACGCGTTTACACCAACATGGCTTGATGCTTCAATAATCATTCAATGACAGAAAAATATTTCAGTTTTCGCAACCTTCAGTTTTCGTATGCAATTCATGGCGAGGGTCCTGCGTTGGTGCTGCTGCATGGCTACACCGAATCGAAGGAAATTTGGTACTCTTTCGCCGAAAAACTTGCCGATCGATACACTGTTGTGATGCCAGATTTGCCAGGGCATGGCAAAAGCGACCTCGAAACTCCACTTTCAACCGAATTGATGGCCGAAATTGTTGACGATTTGGTGAAACAGCTCGGAATTATGGAGTTTACTATGATTGGACACAGCATGGGTGGATATGTAACTGTTTGCTATGCCGAATTGTTTGGGCATAAACTCAATGGTTTCGGACTTTTTCATTCTAATGCAAGAGCCGATAAAACTGAGGTAAAAGAAAATCGATTCAGAATAATTGATGTTATTGCTGCCGATCATGGTTCGTTTGTTAAAAATTTCATTCCCGATTTGTTTTTCGACATAAACCGCATTCGACTAGCTGCCGAAATTGAAAAATTAAAATTGCGTGCTTCTGCAATCAGCAAAGAAGCGCTCATCGAAGCGCAGAAGGCAATGGCCGATCGGCAAGGCAGCATCGAACTGCTTGCCGAAACTCATTTGCCTGTGTTGTTTATTATTGGAAAGCACGACTCGCGCATCGATTTCAATCAGGTATATGCTCAAACCATTTTGCCAAAACGCTCATTTGTGTTGCTGCTCGAAAATTGTGGACACATGGGCTATCTCGAAGCTCCCGAAGATACCTTGGCGGCAATAGAAGGCTTTTTGCTGGCTTGCAACCGAAAATAATTTTCGTTTTTCTATTTTTGCTACATTTGTTTTCACTAACGACAAAATGTATGCGATTTCTGATTGTGTTTGTAGCTGTTTCGTTCAAGATGCTTATGGCACAGCAATCCGATTTTTCACCAACGCTATTCCCCGATGGTCCTTGCGATGTGTATCCATTGGGGTAAAAATGTGTCCAAGCTTCAGCATTTTCGTCGGTACAGTTGCAGGTCGATAACCCTTCTGTACCAGTGAATACCAATTTTTCTGTTGGATTCAACCCATCGGAGTACAGTCGATTCACTTATTCATTTACCTTCGACCAAAAACCATCGTATTTGCTCACCAACATGCAAACAGGCTTTTCGGTGATGTACGATTTTGTGCGAAGCCGCAACCATTCTCTTGCAATTGGACTTTCAGCTAATATAATGCAAGTTGCAATAAAGTGGGACAACATGGTTTTTCCCGATCAGCTTACTATTCCCGATACACTGCTGGCAACCAATGAGCATATTATTATGGGCGGAACAACGAATAGAGTTGCCACTTTCCACGGACATTTTTTCTATAGTTCTCCGCATTACTTCTTGTCGGCACGCTTTTACAATCTCACCACTCCCAACACTGGTTTTGTTTCATATTCGGAAAATCCGATGGTTTTACAAGTTAAGGCCGGATATCATTACGATACACAAAGGGGATTCCGAACCATTGCGGGCGGGTGGAAGCGCAATTATGCTGGCAACAGTATTTTTGATGCTGAAGCCATTTTTCAACTTCACAAATTTGCAATAGGTGCGCAAATAAATAGCAGCTTTATGGCTGGCGCTCTTTTGTTGTCGAAGTTTGGCAAAATGGAGTTGGGCGCTGGGGTTTTTGCAGCTAAACTCCCTTCGCACAACCGAATTGTGCCTGCTCAAGCTTTGGTGTTTATGAATTTTAAACTTTTCGAGCAATGAAAAAACATATCCTTTTTTTGTTTTTGATTGCAGCAATGGGTTCGTGTAGCGAAAACTCCGATTTCAATTGGGACGAGCGAGTAAGAATTCCGAACTCGTTTTCGCCGAATAACGATGGCTTAAACGATTCTTGGTGCATCGATTCGCAAGGCGTTGCAAGCTGTTTGCTGGTATTAACCGATAATGATGGTATGGAATTGTGGCGCACAACCGATATTCACACTTGCTGGATCCCTCAAAATACGTTGAGCAGCAATTTGTACTACTACTTTTTGCATGCAGTGTTTACCGATGGTGCCGAACACGATTACAATGGAGAATTGTTTATTTTGAATTAGGATTTGCTTCGATATTTTAACTACCAATTATTTATCCCATTCGTGTTTCAGATTGACCGCTTGCTGTCAATCAGTATATTTGTTGTAATCAGCATGGGTGTTTTTTAGCAATTCAATTCGTATAATTAGTGGCTAAATAAGAGAAAAAAATGTTGATTTAAATTAATTGCTCTTGTTAACCAAATTCAATATACTTTTGAGCTGAATTATTTTTCTCAAAAATCGATTATGTGTTTTTCAGCTACAGCCAGTTTTAGCGCAGGTGTTGTTCTTACAGCCATGGGAGTAGCCTCAATCCGAAAATCAAAAACCCCAGCTCAAATTCCCTTTGCATCAATTCCCCTCATTTTTGCTGTTCAGCAGTTTTCGGAAGGCCTTTTGTGGATGTCGCTAACCAATCCGGCATTGGCTCACCTCCAACAGGCAAGCACGTATGCATTTCTGTTTTTTGCGCAAATTGTGTGGCCGTTTTGGGTCCCGTTTGCAGTATTGAAAATGGAGCCAGTTGTAAAACGAAAAAAAATTGAACGAGTTCTCCTCGTAGCAGGAACAATGGTTGCAGCCTATTTTATCTGGTGTATTTTCTCGTTCCCAGTGAATGGTGTGATCGCCGATTACCATATTTTCTACACTTTTGGCTACCCACCGCAAATTACACCATGGGTGAGCGGAGTTTACGCCATTGCAACCATTGGAGCTACCCTATTTTCGAGTATCAAGAAAATGTGGCTATTTGGCTTGCTGGTTTTGCTGTCGTATATCGTTACCGTTATCTTTTATTTCGACTACTTTGTTTCGGTTTGGTGCTTTTTTGCCGCTATTTTAAGTGTATATATATTTGTGATTATGCGGAAGATGAAAAAATAGCTGGCAATCGAATCATAGAGGTTTTTCTCATACTTCTTTACAATCGCACCAACATTGTCTTCGCCCGATTGCAAGAGAAAAACAAAACTACCGTTTGATGTCGTGTTTGTTGATTAGCAGCTCATTTCCATTACGTACACGATCGTTGTAGCTTTTTATAATCATGTGCCTGATATACAACTCTTCATTGTCATATTCGGCAATTTTTTTTTCAAGAGCTGCGAAACAGCCATCAATGTCTGGTTCTTTTAATGGCGAAGCATTCTTCCTTTCAGCTGAAAATTTTTTAGTCTTTTTCCCAAATAGACAGTCCTCTTTAAAATATTCTCCTGCTTTTTGTAAATTCTTTTAGAAAAACACAGATGAGCATCTTGGGCACTGTGCTAGTACAACATTCTTTTTGTAATTAATGTCTAAAAGCATTGTTTTTTTCCCGTCTGAATAGGAGTCTTGAATGCCAACAATCAAACTCGAAAATGAGTCCTGAAAAAAACAGGTTTGGGCAAGAGCCGCACGTGTAAATATAAGTACGAGATAGCATTGACATAAAAAAATGTTTTTACATATTTACACAAAACAATTCATCCACTTCGCAAAACAAGATTGTTTATTCTAAGCTGGTTTTAACACTTTTTGTAAAACACAATTATCGTGAAGCGTTTCTATTATTCGAGTATTGCCATATTTTACATTACGCCATTAAGGTAACATATAAAAATCCTTATGTTACTTTCCTAACATAAAAAGATACTCCGCAACACTTTCTGCGCTTATTTCGCGCATACAATGGCATTGCGAACCTTTTCGGCAATCGGAACATTCTTTTGAGGCAACAAAAACCTTTGTGTTTTCGCCAAGCGGAGCCCAACGTCCGGGATGCATAGGCCGAATGGGCGGATAAATGCCAATGGCATGCCGACCACAAGCCGCTGCAATATGTAATGGACCAGTGCTTGCCGCAACAATTGCATCGGAGGCATTTATAAAGCCAATGAGTTCGGTCAGCGTCAATTTTCCTGATAAATCGGTCACCAATGGAAATGCTTCGCACAATTCGCTGCGAAACTGCAAGCCTTCTTTCTCGGTTCCGGTTACAAATACCTGAAAAAGCTCGTGCGGCAACAAGCGAGTGAGTTCGGCAAAACGATCAATTCCCCATTCGCGTGCACTTCCGCGCGAACCAGGATGCAAAATCACATGGAAACGATCGGGCTGCAACAGCTCTGCAAGCTCTGGATTAAGTGGCTGTATGCGATTGAACGAATACATGTTGCTCAGTTCGTCGAGTGTTGGAATTTCTGCAAATCCGAGTCCTTTCAGCAGAAAAAAATTGAGCTGCGCTTCGTGCAAGTCGGATCGTTTGCGGCTGAATCGAATTAGCCTATTGCAAGTGGAAAAATGAAACATTCGATGCGAAGTTCCAATTCGTACCGGAATTCCAGCTTTTTTTGCTGCTTTTGCCAATTCTTTGCGCGGAAAAACATGAACAATAGCATCGGCTTGTAGTTTTTTGAGCTCTTCGGCTGCGTTTTGTGCAATATTGTCCCAACTCACAAACGCATCAACGGCCGAGCAAGCCGCAACCACTTGGCTGGTATAGTCGCGACCCAAAAATACAATCTTGCAATCGGGAAATTTCTCTTTGAGAAAAACAGCCATAGGCAACGTTAGAACAACATCGCCAATGGCATCGGTTCGGCTAATAATGATGGTTTTAAGAACTTTTAAGCGCTTGTCCATAAGGTTGTGTTATTGAACCAAAACTTCGTACGAATAGGTTACTTTTTTCTTTTCGCCACCTTTGAGATTCAAATCCCATTTGATGTTGGTGAGCGGGTTTACACCATAGTACGAACCAGCTTTTTTGAAAACACCAGCATCGGAACATTCGGTAACGGCAGCATAAATCGATTTGTCAACTTCCACTTTTTCGATGGGAGCTTCGTCGAAAGTCAATTCTTTTATTTGCGACGAATACAGAAATGTGGTTTTGTTGTCGGTGGTTTTAATTTTCAACATCTGCGAAGCGGTATTGAAATCTCCGAGCGTTCCAGCCAATTCTCTGATGTTTTTGTCGTCGATGGAATAAGCAACCCTGATTTTTTTGCCGGTATTTGCCTTTAATAAGTCGGGATACGAGGCAAAAGAGCGTTTGTTTTTCAATGTATCGTACACAAAACGAATTTGCTCTACTTTGGTGTCTTTGGTGGTCGATAACCAGTAAGTACTCAGCAATGGAGCTGCTGGCGCCATCACTGGGGCTTCGTAGTTTGTGATATTGGCATTGCCTTCGCGCATTACGAAGTAGGTGCCATTTTTGAAAATATTGAGCTGTACTGGAACAGTGTTTTGGGCAAAAATTGCCTGCACTGCCAATAAGCTTAGCACTAAAAATTTGATTTTCATGATTAAGATTTTGGGCTAAGATACAAAAATTGTCTATTTCTATAAAAGCACCTCAAATACAAATGCAATGTGTCTCACTGTTAAATAGTTGTTTCGACAAAATGGGTAAATCAACGATTTGAGTATTCTATTCCGCCAATGTTCGATAAAAAACTTGCCAATAATCGTCAATCACAATAATAATGCAGTTGCCAGGATTCAGTAGCCAGTATTCAGTTGTCAGTATTCAGTTGACAGTATTCAGTAGCCAGGATTCAGTTGTCAGTATTCAGTTGTCAGGATTCAGTAGCCAGTATTCAGTAGTCAGGATTCAGTAGCCAGGATTCAGTAGTCAGTA
>DYON01000408.1 GCA_020720525.1 Acetofilamentum sp. | reverse complement strand
AAAGCGTAATCCACAATAAACCAATCATCGGCATGGCTGGGATATGCTGTAAAATATTCATTTACAAGTGGTTTTGGCTGAGCGTTTTTGTTGTTGCTTTCGACGAAATCGGGTGTAATAAATTCGGTTGTGAATACCATTCCGTAAACCAACGATAACACGTTTTGTGCCATGAAAGCACCCGGAGTTGCTCGAAGTGCCAAATTTTTCAATACCGTTTTTTGTTCCGCAGAAAGCTCAAACCATGTTTTGCCGGCTTGTTTCAATATCGATGCAATTTCGGTAATGGTCTTAACATCTTGATATTCTTCTTGTTCTTGGTTCGATAGTGCAAAATCTGTTTCAATAGATATCAGAATATTTTGAGCTTCGGGTATTTTGTTTTGCGTGAGGGCATTTGCCAAACGCATGTATGCACCTTGCAAATATATATTATTTGCACAGAAAACAGACAGTGAATCGTAATTGATAGTATCCGTAAGAATTGCACCAATTTTTTTGTGATATAGTGTATATTTTTCGCTTTCGAGCGACGAAATGTCGAAACGGATTTCTTCTACCGGCGATAATCGTGTAATTCCCGAGTCGATACGATTTTTTAGATAATCGGGAAGCGGATTTTCGCGGTTTTCGAGCGTTTCACGTACGCTGTTCGATTTTGCGGCTTGCGGATTGTTTTCCATAACTTGTGTGAGCATCAGTGAGGGAAGAACATCTTCCGAGGCTCCTGCTTCACTCAAAACAAGTTCCGACAAATCGGGCGATTCCGCCAACAGTTTATTTCGCAACTTCAATGCTTCTTCATTTTCGGCATTTTCCACAATTTCGACCAATGCTTCTGTATTGCCGCCATCGAGAAGAGAATTCAGTGAGGCGGTTTTTGCCGTTATTTGATTGTCTATTTGTGAGGCTGTAAGATTTACGATGCTTCCGCCCAAATGCGAAGGACACAAATTAATGGCACGTGTTACGAAAACACCTACCTTTTTGTTGTAATAAATAGGAACATTCTCCGGTTCGCTGAAATACGAAATAATATCTATCTTACTGAAAATATCATTAAAGCGCGGCGACATTAAAAAGCGATTTCCGGCAGGCATTTGTGTTGAACCTTGCGAGGGAGACGCACCGCGATCATCGATATATATTGCGGTGTGTCCTGCACCCAAAAATCTGTTGCATTCGTACCTTAATTCGGGCGATTGATACGAAACAACAGGATATTTCACGTTTGTGAATTCGTTACCGTAAATTGTTTCCCTGTTTTTGTTGTCGAGTAAGGTGTAAATACCTGTGGCATTAATGGTTTCGGAGCTTGTAAATGTGTTATCTTCAAGGAAAAAACCGGAAGAATATTCGAGCGAAATACCTGTTGTTTTGCTTGAAACATTGTCGGTGAGTGAAATATTGTTTTGTGTGATTTCAGCCGATTTGTTAGCTTTCAGACGAATGCTCAAGGTATTTGCCGAAAATGTGTTTAGATTGATACGGCACGAAGCAAGCAGCCCGGTGCCGGACACATTGATTGCTTCCGAAAGGTTTTGAAACGAATTGCCCGAAGCCGAAAAGCCTGCATCGCTGCTACGAATTCCACTTCCTCTTCTAACATCTGCAAGTGGATTGATGTTAATAAATGTATTTCCACTGATTTTCACACCTTCCACAGCCCAAAGATCCAATGCTGTTTGTGGGTAAGACCCGAGATTGTAGAGAAATTCGCCGGTTTCGAATCGACTGTTTTTAATATAACCTGCATTTGAGCCTCCAAGATTGTTGTCGGCGGCATGAACACAATGATATTCGGCAAAGGCAATACCTGTTTTACAATCTTTGAATAACGCATTGTCCACTCTCACAATGCCACCCGAAGAGTTATCGCCGGGGCTGTCGATATTGCCGGCATACACA
>DYON01000407.1 GCA_020720525.1 Acetofilamentum sp. | reverse complement strand
TTTATTATGTTTTCGTCATCCCGAGACAACCAGCAAAACCAGTTTTGCAACCTGAGTGAAATTCATTTTTTCACAGCTTTCAAATGCTCCAAAGCTACATTGCTATTTGGCTTGAGCTATGTCTGAGCATTAATTTTGTCCATTAAGCCCGCTTTTTCAATTTTAATGAACAATGAATCCATTTTGATAAAACACTTTCTCCTTTACTTTTCCATTTTTGCGATAAAAAGTCCAGAGCCCTTCGCGCTCGTTGTTGCAGTAACTGCCCGCTCTGCAAATACGACCGTCCCAATCGAGCTCTTGCCATTCGCCAACACGCTCGCCTCTTAACAATAAACCTTCAATGAAGTATTTCCCTTTTGAAGTTGTACGTATGCTCCAGGCTGAATCGGAGTTTACAATATAAATTACTTTATTGTAGAATTGAAATTCGACCCAAAGCCCATATGGAATGTCGTTTTGGTAGTATTTAATTTCATCAGGACTTGTTGAACATGCATTGTATGAGTTCGATCTAGTAAAACCAATCCATTTTCCCTGTTTTCGGCCACAGGCATCGGTTCTATTTACAGTGTCGCCATCAAAAACACTGTAGCTAGCACCATTGTCGTTTGGAACATTCACGCGGCGAAGATTTCCAGCATCGTCGTAGAAGAACGATTTTTCGGTGTCTGTTCCATCATTGTAAAATACTTCGGCTTGCAAAACACCATTTGGGTAATAATAGCGGAACCAGCCCGATTTGACCGATTCGAACCTGGAATTTTTCTCAACAATACTGTACTTTCCTGTTGATCGAAGTTGGACTCCTTCATGAAATGTGGAATCGGCTCCTGCTGGAAGCCCACGATAAATTTTTTGTTTTCGAATAACAAATCCTTCTTTTGAAAACTCTGTCATTTGGATAGTGTCTTCTTTTACAGATGCAATAATAAAATGAGTTTTCCCATCGTGGTAGTAGGCTATAAAATTTGTTCCTGACGAAAAATTCAATGTCCAAGCAACAGCCAGATTAACATCGCTTTGCGATTGTGAAAATGAAGTATTCTTGTATGTTGGGAGCGAGTCGGTGAACAACAATCCATATTCAATTGTGTCTCCTTCATAGTTGTAATGAAGCATTTTCCCATAAATCAATTGATTCTGGTATTCAAACTCCGATTTCACTTTCCCTGAATCGTCGTAAACAATCAGAGTTCCATTCCCATCGTGCAAAGTACCTGGGTTCAAAGTTCGACCAGTAATATCGTGCGCACTTATCGATGTCCATGGCTTGTTGTTTCGAAATTCAATTTCGCAGGCAATAACATCATTGTAGTACCGCTCGCTATAAACTCCATGCAATTTGCCATTGTTGAATTCAATTTCTTTTGTGTTGAATTTGCATTTTCCGTGAAGCTGTCCGCAAGCATAAAATTCATTTACACAATCATAGTTGTTGCTAAATTCTGTTTTAGACCCTTCTGGGAGCCCATTTAGATAGAGTTGCTGTTGAACTATTTCATTTGATGAATCGCTCCTTGAATATAGCGTTTCATAACCGTTTAGTTTTCCAAATTCATAAAAAGCTTCCTGGTATTTTTGACCTGTGGAAAAATATTCTTTAACCATTCCTTCTGGTAAATCGTTGCGATAAACAACTTCGTTTAAGCAAATGGTGTCGCCTTTTAGGTTGATGTAAAGCGCTTTCCACAAACCTTCTTTTAAATCGTTTTCGAAGTTCCCTACAACATAAACGTTGTTCGATCGGTCGAAAAAGCTCCACAATCCCTGTCTTTTTCCTTCTACAAGGCAGCCTTCCATTTTGATTTTCTCCGATACGAAATAGTCGGATATATAGTGTTCGCTATACCATCCGTCAACGCATCTTTTTGGCTCAAATTCACTCCAATTGAAATCATTCATTAAT
>DYON01000073.1:5388-10978 GCA_020720525.1 Acetofilamentum sp. | reverse complement strand
TAACCAACTGGAACTTGAATTTTGGCGATGGCTCGGGTACTTCGGCAGCGCAAAATCCGGCTTACACGTATCCGACTGTTCTCAATACTACTCCATATCCAGTTACGCTGATTGTTGGAAATATAAATGGATGCTTCGACACCACTGTTTACAATGCGCTCATTTGGCCAAATCCGGTGGTCGATTTCCATTCCGATATTGCATGTTTTGGCAATCTCACACACCTTTACGACGACTCCTATTCGAATGGCGCTGCGCTTCAAAGCTGGAGTTGGGATTTCGGCGATGGCTCGGGAACATCAACGCTTCAATATCCAACGTATCTTTACGGAAACTGGGGCAGTTTCAATGTCGATCTCACTGTGATTGACAGCAATTTGTGCACTGCATCAGCTACCAATGTAGTTGTGGTCGATTCGTTGCCCATACCCGATTTCACGTTTAGTATTTCGTGTACACAAGGCATTGTGCAGTTTACCAACAATTCACAACCTCACGGAAGCATTATTACAGGCTATTTATGGGATTTCGACGACCTGAGTATGTCGGGACAAGTGAATCCGGCGCATTATTTTACTCCAACAGGAACCTACGATGTAACACTTTTCGTAAACAACAATCGCGGCTGCTCCGATTCCATTACCTATCCAGTTGTGATTGCTGCTGGTCTTGAGTGGGATTTTACAGCTACAACAGAATGTGTTGGCGAAGCTACGGTTTTCAACGATTTTGCAGTCAATCCGAATGTGCCTGCCGTTGGCTGGTTCTGGAATTTTGGCGACGGAACTTCATCAACTCTCGAAGACCCGACGCATCTCTATCTCGTTTCGGGAACTTACAATGTGCTGCTCACTGTTACCGATGCTGCTGGTTGCACTTACAGCATAATGCACAATGTGGTTGTGAATCCGGCTCCAACAGCCAATTTCTCATCAACCATTGTTACACAGGGCAATCCGACTACTTTCACCGATTTGTCAACCACCATTCTGGGATTTATTTCGGCATGGCAATGGGATTTTGGCGATGGTGTGGGAACGTCGAATCAGCAAAACCCGCTTTACACCTACGCTGGTCCAGGAACCTACAATGTAACGTTGATTGCTTTCAACAATTTTGGTTGTTCCGACACCATTACGCTTCCAGCAACCGTATTGCCACTTGTTGATGCTGAATTCACATTCGATACTGTCTGCGCTCAAACGCCAACCACATTCCTCGAATTTTGTGTAACTGGTGCTGGCACCATCGACTATTGGTATTGGGAATTTGGCGACGGCTACAGTTCGAATCTTCAGAATCCACAACACACGTTTGTCAATTCTGGAGTATTCACCGTAACATTGATTGCTACCAATACTGCTGGTATTTCTGACACTGTTTCGCATCAGGTTTTGGTGCTCGAAGCTCCCAACGCACAATTTTTGTCAACTTCGGTTTGTCAAGGCAATGCAACAGCATTTATGAACCAAAGCACCGGAACTTCAAGCAATGTGATTGGCTGGACCTGGGATTTGGGCGATGGCGACCACGAATACATTCCGAGTTTCAGCCATACCTACGATTCGGCTGGAAATTACAATACAACACTCATTGTTGTAAACACGCTCGGATGTACCGACACAATTTCGCAGCTTGTACATGTGTGGGAACTTCCGCAAGTTGATATTTCGGCCATTCCACAAGAAGGCTGCGTACCACTCGATGTTGTATTTACCGACCTCACCACCGTGGGCGACGGAACCATCACTTCGTGGATGTGGCAGTTTGGCGATGGTTTCACTTCGGTTGCGGCTGGTGGCGCTTTCCACCAATATACTGCGCCAGGATTGTACGATATTACCCTCACCGTAACTAGCAACCATGGCTGCACCACCACGCAAACATTCATGAATTACATTCAAGTGTGGCCCAACCCCATCGCTTCGTTTTTCTACTCACCTACCAATCCATCGCTGAGCAACCCAGGAGTGAATTTCCACGACATAAGTGTTGGCGCCAGCAATTGGTATTGGGATTTTGGCGATTTTGAATATTCGACCGAAGAAAACCCCATGCATACATATAGCGCATACGGCGATTACGAAATTTTCCTTGTTGCCGGAAATGCTTTTGGTTGCTACGATACCACTTCGCTTCCCATTCACGTAAGTGCCGATGAGCTTTTGTATATTCCCAACGCCATCACTCCCAACGGCGATGGAAAGAACGACTGGTTTATGCCGTTTGGCGCTGGTTGGTCAATCGACAATTACGAAATGCGGATTTACAACCGCTGGGGACAGTTGCTATTTGTAACAACCAATATCAACAAACCTTGGTATGGCGAAACCCTAAACACAGGCGAAAAAGTACCCACAGGCGTTTACGTTTGGAAAGTGTGGTATGTCGATTTGGATGGCAAATTGCAAAAAATGATTGGCCGGGTGACGGTTTATTATTGATGCTGGGGAAAGTTGGATGTTTTTTGAGTAACGTTGTTCAAAGAATGAAATGCTGAATTTTTGAGCTGAATCTATTTCACTACAAGATTAGGAGTACGTGCTACTCAAATAGTAAAAGAACAAAATTTCTCCCCCATCCACTAAAAGCCAGAGCAATAAAAAGATTGTTCGGGCTTTTTCAATTCCATACCTAAAAGAGTTTGGATTGAAAACTTATCTATGAGCCAAAATAGAGATATTGCTTATGTCGAAAGTGGTTATATAAGCATAACGCACTATTTAGTACTTTTGCCTCAGCAGCTTGACAAATTGTATTTAAAGACAATTAAAATGCTACTTTACAACAAGTCAATAAATTCGGTCATACTTCACCAAATACAATAGAACAAGAGAACAGTCGTTATGAAAATCATGAAAAAACGAAGCAGTCTTTTCAAAAACATTCTGACTCTTTCCAGTGGGACAGCCATAGCTCAGGTATTGCCGATTTTACTATCCCCATTTCTTTCGCGCATTTATGCACCCGAAGATTTCGCTGTTTTTGCTTTAGTTACAGCTGTTATTTCAATTGTGGCAACTTTTTCCACTTTTCGGCTCGAATTGGCAACGGTAATTCCTGAAAACGAAGACGAAGCTCGAACATTGTTCTCGACAGCATTAGTTTCTAACCTTTTGGTTGTAGCAATTTCGCTTCTGTTCATAGGGGCATTATTGATTCTATCAGATGGCTACAATCTAATTAATGGAGTAAACAACAATCTGTTTTTATACATTCCAGCAGGTATTTGGGTTTTGGGCTGGTATCAGACAAGCAATTATTGGTCGACACGTCACAAGACCTATCTCAACAATGCCATTTCAAAAATTGTACAAGCTGTTACTACCGTACTATTTAGCATTGGGATGGGACTCATTATTCCAGGAGCAGAGGGATTAATAATTGGCTTTGTTTCAGGATATTTCTTGGGCTTAGTTGTTCTTCTTATACGTCAAAGAAAAGGTATTCAACTCAACGAGCTTCACCATTACTCATTTAAAGCCTCAAAAGCAATTCTTCACAAATTCAGAAACTTCATTTTTGTAAACACGCCACATTCACTCATGGGTGTTTTTGCCGATCAAGGAATTGTTTATGTAATTGAAAGCTTTTTCGACAAAATGATTGTTGGGAGCTTTTCATTTGCATTTCGCTACACCAAAGCACCATTGGGGATTATCACCACTTCCATTTCACAAGTTTTCTTTGAGGAAGCGTCGTCTGCTGCAAATGCTGGAAAAGATGTTCGTCCAATCATGTATAAAATTCAAAGAAGTCTCTTTCTCTTAGGTATAGTTCCATTTGTGCTTCTGATGTTTTATATGCCCGATCTATTTGCTTTTGTTTTTTCTGATAAATATTATCATGCTGGCGAAATATCAAGAATATTACTGCCATGGCTTTTTCTCAATTTGCTCATGTCGCCAGTTTCAACTATCACCTTGGTTTTCAACAAACAAAAACAGGCATTGCTTATTGCTATTAGTGACCTAATAATTCGTATTTCTGCTATTGTAGTTGGTGGAATATTGGGAAGCAGCAATTTGGCTTTTATGCTTATGTCGATTTTTGGTTCGTTACTCCTTATTTTTGCTTTATGGTGGTTTTATCACATAGCTAAACCCAGCAATAGAAAACGGTATTAGAAATTTTCGGTCATTGAAAGCAGCAGTTTTCCAATTGCGATGCGAAGTACGAATGAGCTCAGTTTCTGATTTTAGAAAATTTATTATGCTCACTCTAATTCAACTGTACCTAGGTCTGATCAAAAAAATCTAAGGTGCGTCAGCTTTTAGGCGACAAGACGAAGATGTATAGCAATCTTAAATAAGGTCTATTATATATTTACTCAAGTTTCGCACCTTAAAAATGTTGATAAATAGGGCATTTTGTTAATAAATAATGTAGCATTTTTTATTTATAATTCACTGAAATTCAGCAAATTAGTGTCATAAAACAAAAACAAAAAAATACTACGTAATTGTACACAACGATACTGGCATCAACGATTTCAACCGCAGCATGAGTATTTCGGTTCATCCAAACCCAGTTTCCGACAAGGTCGAGATTTCTGTTTCTCCATATATTCACAGTAAGCTCAGAATTGAGATTTACAACAATTTTGGAGTACTGCTCGGAATCATTTTCGACGAAACTGTTGAAGCAGGTGAAAATAGAAACATCGAATACTCCACCACCGCATTGCCTTCTGGAATTTATTATATCAAAGTTAGAACAGCCGACGGTGATATGGTAAGGAAGCTAGTGGTGGTGCATTGAAAAATTCTTTAATTTATGAAGAACAAATTGTTGTTTTTTATTGTTCTTTTATTGATTGGGCGGCTTTCAGCTGCCCAATCAATCCCTTTTGGGGAATCGATAGACAGTATAGAGATTCCTGGAACGTATTTAGGGCCATATACCACCACTAATGAAAACAATTTAATCCCCATACCCCACAACGGTTATAGGATTGTTTACTACTATAAACCTGCGGCTTACGACCCTCAGAGCAGCCCAATTTTATGGTATATGCATGGCTCGGGAGGTAACGGCGCTAGCAGTAGGCAGCTGCAAAATATTGCAGATCGCAGAAATGCATTAATTGTAGCTCCAAATGCAAGTTATACATTGTGGCAGGGAGCCCAAGATAATACATTTGACACAATATCTTGTACCCCAAACGATGCTGTAGGCTATGGCTACACTACTCATCGGGAATGGTTGACAAAAACTTTTTACATAATCTACCAAAATATCTTGCAACGAGAAGGCAGAGATGCAATACCTGTTTATCTTACAGGCTTTTCAGCGGGCGGCCAGTTGATAAACAAATACATGTTTTTCCGGCAGTTTGCCCCCGATAGTATTCCCATTGTAATGGCTGTATCAGTAAGCCCTATGGTATACATGATTCCTTCCGATTCAATTCACGGAACTTTTATTTATCCACCATGTGGCATTGGTTATGGTCCAAGTAACATGATTACGGACTGTAAAAAAAAGGACAGCCTTCATCCAAATGGAGGTGCAGACGACACTCTTGATTTGCGCTTTATTTGCAACGATCACATTGTGCAGTATTTCGGTGAAAACTACGGAGTGCTGG
>DYON01000073.1:0-5288 GCA_020720525.1 Acetofilamentum sp. | reverse complement strand
TTCTGGAATTTATTATATCAAAGTTAGAACAGCCGACGGTGATATGGTAAGGAAGTTGGTAGTGGTGCATTGAAAACGCCAAAAGCAATGTTGCACACAATTTGAGGGAAATAAATTCTATTGAAAGTTTTTTTAGTCTATAAAACCCATAAAACAAATTCCCCGAAAAGTCGTTACTTTGGCTTTGAAATCGTTCCATGCGCCTGTTTATTCTGAATTTTTTACTTTTCTGGCTGATTTTCAGTCAATTTCAAATGTTTTCGCCCATATCGGCACAAAGCATTAGCATTTCCGTACGCGATCAGCGCGAGCCTTTGCCTGGAGCCACCGTGTCGCTCATCAACAACAGCGATACTACGCAGGTTCGCTACACCACTACCGACGCATCGGGCAATGCAACTTTCAACAACGTGAGCGATGGTTACTGGCGCATTCGCATCAGCTACATTGGCTTCATTACTCAGGAACGCACGGTGCTCAACGATCCGATGCATCGCAATTTTATTTTCACCCTAAAAAGCAGTGCTGTTTCGCTCAATGGCGTTACCATTACCGCCGACCGACCTTTCATTCGCCAGGAAGACGATAAAATGATTATTGACCCAACACCGTTGATTGGCATCAGCAGCAACACCCTCGAAGTGCTCGAAAGTACTCCGGGGCTTTATGTCGATTACGATGCAGGTATTTTTTTATCGAGCACAACGCCTGCAGCAGTTTATGTAAATGGCAGAGAGCAAAAACTCAGCACCCCCGACATCATGAATCTGCTGCGAAATTTGCCTCCAGGAAGCATCGAGCGCATCGAAGTATTGCGCACTCCTTCTACCAAATACGATGCAGCCAGTTCGGGCGGAATTGTTAATGTTGTTTTGAAAAAAGGTGTCAAACTTGGTCGTTTTGGCAGTTTAAGCACTGGAATGAATCAAGGCAAATACGGCAACAGGTTTTTCGAAGCTAGTTTCAACAACAGTGGCGAAAAAACAAATTACTACATCAACACCAATTACAACCACAGCGACAGGCTCGAAGAAATGAACAGCATTCGCTATCTAAATTCAGACACTAGTTTGAATCAGCAATCCGAAAGCAGGAGAATCGAGAATCAGGTATTTCTTGGCTATGGTTTGGTATATGAAGCAGGTAAGAAAACCGACCTCAGCTACGACGGGCGAATTGGCTACACGCATCGGAAAACAGATGCCGTAAGCAACAGCATTACCGAAAACGGATACTATTTACCCATTTTGGAAAGCGAAGACCTTACAAACAGCAACAACAGCAGCTGGAATATCAGCCAAGATCTGGGCCTTACGAAAAAACTCGATACGGTGGGTTCGGAATGGGTAAATATAATGAGTTATAATATTTCAACATGGAATAATTTGCAACAATTCAGTTCGGGCTACACGTTGCCATTCGATACAACCATCAATGGCGAAGGTGAATCGGATTTACAACGCCAGTTTTTGCTTCTACAATCCGATCTCACCTACGGTTTGCCTTTCAAAATCAAACTCGAAACTGGCATTAAAGGAACTTGGCAAGACTTCAAAAGCACAACCGATTTTTTCGATCTCAGCAGCGGGAATTCAATTCAAGATTCCTCGCGAAGCAATTCGTTTCGCTACAGCGAAGGAATATTTGCAGCTTATGCACAAGCATCGAAAACCATTTGGGGAGGTTTGATTCTGAAATCGGGTTGCCGACTCGAATATACTTATATGGATGGAAAACAATTGTTTCCGAGCGACACCAGCTTCGAAGTAAATAGAGCCGATTTTTTTCCTTACGTCTATTTGAGTCGTCCACTGCCGACCATAATGGGAATTTCGCTTACCACCTACATGATTTACCGACGCACCATTTCCCGCCCCAATTACGAAGACCTCAATCCGGTCATCGACTACATCGACCCATTTCTTTACCGAACAGGCAATCCCGAACTGAAGCCGCAATTTACCAACAACATCGAATTCAATGTGAGCTACGACGATATGCCAGTGTTTGCCATTGGAATAAATCGCACCACCGATATTTTTTCGGAAGTGGTTTATACCGATGCTGCTCATCCGGATGTTGCTGTGATGACATCGGACAATTTGGGCTCAAGCACCGAAAAATACTTGCGAGGTTTGATTGGGATTCCACCAGGAGGAACATATTTTTTCGCTTTGGGTGCGCAATTCAATTCAAACGAATACAATGGTTTCTACGAAGGCAATCCACTCAGTTACCAATACGAAAGTTGGCGATTTTTCACATTTCACTCGCTTAAACTATCCAAACAAACAAAACTCAATGTTTATGGATTCATGATGGTAAACGGACAACGTGGTTTTTACGAACTCGACAATTTTGGTTCACTCAACTTGGGTCTTTCGCATACAATGATGAACCAAAAGCTCAATATCACCCTCAATGCACGCGATATTTTTCGCACCATGGTTATTGGCTATTCTATCAATCAGAGCAGAATTAACAGTTTGGGCGACCGATATACCGACAATCGCAGGTTTGGATTCAATATTCGCTACAATTTTGGTGTTGGCAAAAAAGAGCATAGCAATGGATTTGGTGTTCCCGACGATGCGATGTAGCTGAAAATATCATTCATTCTTTTACCGCCGAGTGCGCAGAGTTTCGCGCAGAGAAAGACGCAGAGTGGATTCGTATTGCAAAAGTCGCTGCTGTTGCATCCACAACTATGTTGCGGATTATTTGTCACAAGCAACAGAAGTTGTCAAGCGAGCTTGACTTTCTATTTCTCATGACAAAATGCGACTTTTGCTTTTCATTTTTGTTTTGAAATAGCTATAGTAGAATCAAATGAGAAATATCCTTTATCAGACAGTTACTAAATTATCGTATTTTTGCTTATCAGCTTTGAGAAAAAATATTCAAAAAAACACTCCAACAATGAAGTCAGTACTAATCAGCTCAGTTCTTTTGTATTCAATACTATCTGTTTTTGGGCAAGAAGGCGGAAATTACCTCATGGGCAACATGGGCAATAGCAATAATTATTATTCAACTTACACAGCTCCATCATCGAGCCGCGTATATTTATCGGACAGCACTTTTCTGATTCAGTCTAATGTGATGATGAATGTGATTGCCGACACCTATGTAGCCACTTTTGGCGTGTCCGAAATTTCGACCAGCCTCCCCAACGCCAACGCAAAAATTGATGCTCGCATCGAAAAATTTGTAGCCGCACTCACCAAATCGGGCGTTTCGATGAAAGATATTTATGTCGATATGACCACACAGACACTATTGGCCGATTATAAGATTAATGGGAATTATGCCGAGCAGTACATCAGTGGCTATGAGCAAAAGAAGAACGTGATTGTCAAATTCAAAAACATCGACGACCTCGACAAAATGATTATGGCTGCATCGGAACAAGGAATTTACGATCTATCCAAAGTCGATTACATCGTTACCGACATCAACACCATCTATACACAGCTTTTTCAAACAGCATTGGAAGTCATCAATAGCAAAAAAGCATTGTATGTTCAAGCCACCAACATCAAACTGAAGCCAAGCTCCGAAATATTTACCGAATCGTTTTTGTGCTACTATCCTTCACAACTCTATAAAAGCTACACCATTAATGTAACCACGTTGTATTATGACTACAGCTTAAATCAGAAAAGAAAAGACCTTCCCCAAAACACCACTTTTTTTTATGACAAATTGAATTATTCAGGTTTCGATAAAGTCATCAATCCTGTTGTTACTGAGCCAGCTGTAGAATATGTCATGTTTTTGCAAATCAAATTCGAAATAGAGAAGCACTAAAATTCAGCTCTTCGCTTTTTTGTATTTTTGCAAACAATTTAATCGCAGCCACAATAGCATGGGTGAGGAAAAGCTTACACGAATCAACAAATATTTAAGCGAGGTGGGTTTTTGCTCGCGAAGAGCAGCCGACAAACTCATTCTCGAAAATAGAGTGACCATCAATGGAGTTGTTCCCGAAATGGGGACAAAAATAACATCGAACGATGAGATTCGTGTTGATGGCAAGCTCATTTCGGAACCCAACGAAAAGCCACTTTATATTGCCTTCAACAAGCCAGTTGGTATTGTGTGTACCACCGACACGCGGGTAGAAAAAGACAATATTATCGATTACATCAAGCATCCCAAACGCATTTTCCCAATTGGACGACTCGATAAAGCCAGCGAAGGACTCATTTTTCTAACAAACGACGGCGACATTGTCAATAAAATACTCAGAGCGTCGAACAACCACGAAAAAGAATATCTGGTTAAAGTAAACAAACCCATCGATGCTGCTTTCATCCGGAAAATGAGCAATGGCATACCTATATTAGATAGGGTTACCAATAAATGTTATGTGGAACAAATTGGAAAATCAGAGTTTAGAATTATTCTCACACAAGGTCTGAACAGGCAAATCAGGCGCATGTGCGAATATCTCGACTACAAAGTGGTATCGCTTCAGCGTATTCGCATCATGAATATGAAACTCGATGTATCTGTTGGAAAATGGCGCTATTTTACCGATGTCGAGCTACAAGAACTCAATCGTCTTGTTGAAACATCGACCAAGACATTTATTGATAAAAAGAATTCGGTTTAATTACATTTTCGCCCATTCTTCGATTTGGATATTTCCGTCGATTCCAACAACATTTTTTTTCACAGGCACAACGCGCTCCGAATCGATCATTGCTAGTTTTACTAAATTTAGCAAACCATGGCAACATGGAACTTCCATCATCATCACCGAAATGGTATTCACTTTGGCAACATCAATCATGATTTTAATCTTTTCGATATACACTTCTTTTCCTTGGTCGAGTTTAGGGCAGCTTCCACCATGATGGTGCATTTGAATGGGCACCACTTTTGTTTTTAACACCGCTTCCACTTCAGCAACATCAAATCGCTAATTAGGACAGCTTTTCCTTAATAATTTGCAGAGCTCCTTCGTGGCATCATTCGGTACAAATACCGCATCCGGTGCATTTTTCCTCATCAATTTCAATTATTTGGCGTTTAATAGCTGTTCAATTAGGTAATCAATTACCAAAATTATATGATATTGTGAATTGTTGAATGAGAAAATGATAAATGTCATTTATTTTTTACTTAATAGACTTTTGTCCAATAATTTAAAAATGAAGGCTCTAATCTATATTTGTGTGTTTAGTTTGATTTCGATACGTTATTTAAAGCAAAAATATAAATAACCACGAATTATTTTCTACTGCATCGTGTCTCCTCTCCTAAGTACAAACAACACAATT
>DYON01000406.1 GCA_020720525.1 Acetofilamentum sp. | reverse complement strand
TATTCCTATTCCTGTATCGGCAACATCAATCAGGAGATTTTCGTCCATATCGTATGCACTGATGGTTGTGTTGCCTTCGGGAGTGCCATATTTGAGCGAGTTATCAACCAAATTGATGAGTATTTGCCTTATGCGACCCTGATCTGCATCTACCATCACGGTGCTTTCGAATCCGTTGGTGTAGTGTAGTGCTATTTTTCGCTTTTCGGCTTTTATTTCAATGAATTCAAACACATCTTTCACCAAAGAAGAGAAATTGAATCGTGCACAATTCATTTGCATCATCCCACTTTCGAGTTTCGATATTTCATCGAGGTCGTTTACCACCGCAATGAGCCGATTGATGTTTTTTGCTGCTCGAAGAAGATATTTTTTGTTAATCGATTCGTCGTACATGCCTCCATCGAGCAATGTGAGCACATAACCTTGAATAGTAGTGATTGGTGTTTTAAGCTCGTGCGAAACATTTCCTAGAAACTCGCGCCTGAAAGTTTCGTTGCGCTTCAGCAATTCTATTTCGTCGGCTCGCTCTTGTGCCCATTGCTGTACGTCGCGATTTACGTTTTCAATTATATCGCCTTTATTGTCGATACGATGTTTGTTGGCCGTTCCAAGCTTGGTGCTTCGTATCGATTTGTAAATCAATCGTATGCGGTCGTAAATAAATCGATCGAGAACATAGCGCAAACCCAGCCACAGAAGTAAAAATGTGGTGGAGGCAATCAAAACTGCCATCATCCAGTGTTCGAGCTGCAACCATTCGAGCGCTACCATAGCCAACGCAAAAATCAACATCGCCATAAGCAATGCAATCATCCATGAAAGCTGGCGAGGATTGCCGAACGTGAATTTCATTTTTTCATTTCAAATGTGTATCCAACACCTTTCACTGTGCGGATAAGATTGAGCCCTAGCTTTTCGCGTATTTTGCGAATGTGAACATCGATGGTACGGTCGCCAACAATAACGTCGTTGCCCCATACTTTCGAGAAAATCTCGTCGCGGGTAAAAACTTTGCCTGGTCTGCTTGCCAACAAAGCCAACAATTCAAATTCTTTGCGTGGTAAAATAATTTCTTCTTTGCCAAGAACAACAAGATAGCGTTCAAAATCGATGGTAAGTCCTTCAAGTGCAATTTCGCGTGGTTGCTCTTCGAGTTGTTCTACCCTAAATCGACGCAAATACGATTTTATTTTGCTCAAAAACACTTTTGGGGTTACTGGTTTTGTAATGAAATCGTCGCCACCAGCTTCGAGAGCTGCAATTTGGGTGAAATCTTCCGAACGGGCAGTAAGAAAAATAATGATCGTTTTTTGAAGTCCGTCTATTTTCCGAAGTTCTTGGCAGGCGCTTATTCCGTCCATGCCAGGCATCATAATGTCGAGAACTATGAGTTGCGGCTTGAAATCGGCAGCTTTGGCAATGGCACTTTGCCCGTCGCGGGCAGTTTGCACATCGTATCCCTCTTTTTTTAAGTTGTAGCTCATTATTTCGAGAATGTCTTTCTCGTCGTCAACAAGCATAACTTTGATATTGTCGTTGTTTTTCATCAGCTTTGCGGATTTTTTTGATATACAAAATTAAGAAAATCATTCGGCATTACCGAATTTAAACAATTACTGAACAATATATTAATACTATCGTAACGTTGGCGGCTTGCCACAGCCGAACTTTTTATTGAATTATAAATATGGGTCTTTTACTTTTGCGCCTCTCAACGCAAAAGCAAGAAAGGAAATTTTATCAGGAAGACGTGTGACTAAGAAAATCTAATCCAAACAGTAGTTGCGTGTCTCTATACGTATGCCGAATTCGATTTTTATTACATCACCCATTTCTTCGCCAAACTCTTGCTGTTGTTCGAAATGCGAACAATGTACATGCCTTTGGGAAGGGATGGTAATTGAATGGTGGTTGGGCCAAGAAT
>DYON01000405.1 GCA_020720525.1 Acetofilamentum sp. | reverse complement strand
TAAAAAGAACTGGCGCTAATTTTTCGTGATTGTGTCCATTTCATAATGAAAAAACGCCGTCTTTTGTGGTGTCGCCACAGAAGCAAATTTTCAAATGTTTTGGGTGTGGAGCTGGCGGCAATGCGATCAAATTTTATGCTGATATCGAAAGAATGGATCGGCGAGATACGGTGCAGCATCTTGCAAAAGACGTTGGAGTCGAGGTAAAAATAAGCGATTTTACTGCTGACAAAATGCAAGAATCTGCGGAAGAAAAGCAAAAACTGCAGCGTGTCAATGTACTCGCTCAGACATATTTTCGTGAACAATTTACACAGAACGCGGAAATACAATCGTATGTCACGGAAAAAAGAAAGCTGTCAGAAGAAATTGTTGCACAATTTTGACTTGGATATGCGCCAGATAGTTTCCATGAGTGTGTTCGTTTTCTCAAAGGGAAATGATTTTCGTATGAAGATCTGGAAGAAGCGTCGTTGGCAAAGAAGTCAGGGAAAGGGGATTGGTACAGCTTTTTTCATCATAGAATGACGATTCCGATTTGGGATGATCGCGGTCGTGTTGTGGGTTTTGGTGCGAGGGCATTGCGTGCCGATGATATGCCAAAATATCTCAATACCGCGGAAACGCCATTGTACCAAAAATCGAAAATTTTGTACGGTGCGAATTTTCTCAAACAACATATCAAAGAATTCAAAAAAGTAATCGTCGTCGAGTGATATATGGACGTCATTGCATTGGCAAAGTGAGGTCGACCGGTGGGAGTTGCAACGTGTGGAACGGCGTTGACCAAGCAACATATGACGTTGTTGCAAAGATATACCGATACGATATATTTTTTGTTTGATCGCGACGATGCAGGTTTTCAGGCGACAATCAGAGGGCTCAAGATTGCGTATGACCAACATGTATTTCCGCGCGTCATTTCCTTGCCGTCAGAGTACAAAGATATTGATGATGTCGTGCGTTTGGAAGATGATATTGATCAGACAAAAAAAAGAATTCAGACCCTTGTGGATGATGCGCAAGACGGTTTCCGATTTGTGTATCGTACGCTCACGTCCACATACGATGTCCGTTCTCCGATAGAAAAACAAAAGCTCTTACATGCAATGTTTGAGTTGGTTCAATCTATGCACAGCAGCAATGTCCAAAATGATTATTTGTTGCTTGTTGCAGATGCACTTGGTACCAAAGAATATTTGCTGTTGGAACAATACAAACAATTTTGTAAAAATATGCCGCAGCGACAAAAAAGATATGACGAAACAAAACATACTGCACCTGCAAAATGGCAACCACAGAAAGAACAATTGTTGTATGTGCTGTTGCAGGAATCATTTATCGCCGAGCAGAAACTGCACGGTATTGATCGTTTGGAAAAAGTGCGTGTGTTGCTACAAGATATTTGATTTTTGACTGAGACAGCCTTGGTATCTGCAGAGGAGATATCGCAGCTCCAGTTGTGGCGAGAACAAGAGTTTGCGAAATATGAGGCGATAGAAGAAAAATCACAATTTGCATTGCAGCTTCTTATGCCAGTGATCAATACGCTGGTAAAACAACATATGAAATTACATGTATCTGATATGCACCAAAAACAAGCACTGCTGGAGAAACTGCGCGGAATTATTAGTGGATAGGAGATGAAAAAATTTTTGATTTTTTGAAAACGCCTAATGAATATTTCATTAGACGTTTTTTGTTGTAACAAATGTTACCAAGAGTACGTTCCTGCAAATCGTAGGTCAAACATATTTTCAAATTCAATTTTTTCATTTTCGAATTTGACCATAATGACTTCTTGGTCGTTTGCATTTCCATTTCTTTCGAAATGAATCTTTTTTCCTTTTGAAAATTTCTTGGTGGTGTTTTCCCGTTTTAGATAATAGGAATTTGAACAAGCTAGTTCGAGAGTTTAACATGTAAAATA
>DYON01000404.1 GCA_020720525.1 Acetofilamentum sp. | reverse complement strand
ATTTAAAAAGTTTTTTGGTAGGTTCCTTAAATCTGCATAAAATAAATGTGTCCCGCGAATTAAGCAGATTAAACGCAATTGTTGGATCAACGTTAGCGGATTGAACGGATTGATGATTAGCGAAGCGGAGCATCAATCCAATTTGTGCAAATAAAACCTGCTGTGGCTTTTCAATTAGTGAAATTGGTGAACCGATCCGCCAGCTGGCGGAGAGCTCATGAATACAATAACAATAATTAGAGCTATGAATAAAATTCGTGGATGAAAAAATTCTGGTTGATAGAAAACCAAAAGCCATGCTTCGATACAAAAAATTCAATGCATAAATTCTTCTTAAAGCATTGAATTTTATACTCAGCATGCCTGCATTTTTTTACATCGGTGGCAAAGCCAAAGCCTGCCTTATTTCTCTAAAATTGGGGAGGAATTGCTTTTGGCGGTTGCGTTCGTATTCGTACATAATGCGGCCGAATTTGCCGAAGAACGGAAAGGCAATGGTTCTATATTCATACGATTCATCGTTGAGAATATCGTCTTGATTGGTGTAGATAAGGCCAGCAAGAAAAAACTCGGTTCCGTCGCTCAAATTCACAATATATGCAATATCAACAGCAAATCCGTAGCTTAAACCAACAATATTGAATATTCTCAGGTTTGTATCTTTGATAGTGTCTTTGTTGTCGCCCATCATAAAGTATTTTTTGTAGCTATCTTCGTATTTGGTGTAATTGTGATACTCGGGAAAAAACGACTCGCGCGGATACATCGAAAAATACTGTAGCAGAAAAAGGCGATCGTGCGGACTCAGATTCCAGCGTTTTTGCGAATCGACTGCTTCGGGCATAATAAAAGCAATCATCATTTCTAAGGCATCTTCGAGCGGAAGGCGGTTGTTGATTCTGAAATCGCGCGGCTTTGCAATCAACTCTTTTCCATCGTAGAATCCTTTTCCAACTTTTGTGTCAATACTGTCCGGAATTGCCCATCTCAGCTTGTTTTCAAGTTCTGGTTGATAGTAGATCACTTTCCCTGCAGAATTGTAAAACGTATAAGGATTGGTGAATCGATTCTCATCTTCGCTACAACGAGCAAAGCGCTTCAGAATCCATACATCGTTGTATCCTTTGGCGTGAATACGTTTGTTGAGCTCGTATTGCCCCATAAATTCAAATAGACGGTTGTAGCACCAATTGTCCGATACCAAAAGAATTCTTCTGATGAAATTGGCAATGCTTGGATGATCTTCGGGACCCGAAGTGTCGGTTTTAAACTCGGTTTGGCATTTATGCTTTTTGCTAATGCTTAGTCTGGTATATTTATCGATGCCTTTTGTTTTGAGTTCTTGAATTTTTTCGAGCGACAGCAGCAGCGTTGGCAATTTCACCAAACTGGCCGGATAGAAATATTTGTTGCGATCGACACCAAGTTTATGGTAGGTAAGATGCGGGAAATTTTTATCGTCTCGATCAATTTGCACATACACCAATTGCAAGTCGTACCACTCTGGCATCATATACAAATCGGAAAATGTGTCGCAGTATTGCTGATAAATCATTTTGCCAAGAAACGACGTAGTGTCGCGCTCGGTGGGCCAATCTTGCGCATCAACAATTCTTAAACTGATAATTAAGAATATAATAGAAAGAGCAACAGTCCGAAAAAACATTATCGAATTTTAATTTTCTGTCCAATTCGCAGTACAGAATTCTTAGAAATTCCATTCATTTCACAAAGCTTTGCTACGGTTGTTCCAAATCGAACAGCAATGGCCGATAATGTATCGCCACTTTTTACATAATAGAAATTCCCGATGGTCTTTCCACTCGAAGCTGGATTGGATTGAACAACAGCTTGTTTTGTATCGGTTGAACCACCGTAATTAATTGTACTTCCAGTTCCATTTACACCATTATTTACATAAGCTTTGTGGTCTTG
>DYON01000403.1 GCA_020720525.1 Acetofilamentum sp. | reverse complement strand
TACCGATTGATGGCGGCTTGGGCTTCCTTGCAGCCGCAGGCATTGCGTATGCAGGTAAAAAACTTTTCGACAAAAAAAACAAAGATAGTAATAATCAAAATTCGGAATTATGAAAAGAAAAATGATTTTATTCGTTGCATTGCAAATTGTTTTCAGTTTTGCACTGTTTGCTCAATCGAGTATTAAGAACTATGCAAACATTAAAGTAAAAGCCCAAACTTATTTTGCAGCAAACGACAACATGAATTTTACCAACACCGCAAGCGGCACGCTCGAAGTGCAAGGCGCGGCACGTTTGGAAGGAACAAACTCAAATGCTGCCGGAGCAAGCGGCATCGTGGTGCGCAATAGTGCAAACTTGTTGCAAAACTCGGCAAACGTGAATGCCAATGTACAACAGCAAATTATGGCTGATAGATGGCATTTACTTTCCAATCCGGTTGCACCCATGAACTTTTTAAGTATTCTCACAGGAGCTTATGCGTATGAATACATTGAAAACTCTACCAATACAAGCAATGCTTGGCTCAATGTTACAAGCGGTAATATGCAAACCGACAGAGGATATTTGGTTAAAAATGTAGGTAGCAATAGAACCGTAAATTTCAACGGTGTTTTGAACAACGGCGTTATGAATTTTCCGCTTAATTACACCTCAGCATTAGGTATAGGAGGAGCAGGTTTTAATCTGGTAGGAAATCCCTTTCCGTGCGCATTGGACTGGAATAGTGTTACTGGTTTTGATAAATCGAACATTACCGGAATTCTTTACATCTGGGACGATACTCAAAATCAGTACGGCAGCAGCAACGGCGAAGTTTCTACTTTTGCTCTTTCGCCTGCCAATATTATTCCGGCAAATCAAGGATTTATAGTGAAAGCAACTTCGGCTGCCAATTTTGCAATCAACAACGATGCAAAAACCCTCGACCTTTCAACTCCTTTTTACAAAAAAGGAAGTGTTACTAATAATCTTTTGAGAATGAGACTTTCGGGCAATGAGAGTTTTGACGAAATGGTTGTTTATTTCGATGCCGATGCAACTCTAAACTACGACCTTACCAAAGATGCCGATAAATTTATAAGTGGAATTGCAAACATTTATACTTTGTCAGAAGACAACTACAAATTAGCAATAAACGTTACCAACGAAACTGCCAAAACTGTCCCATTGCATTTCAAATCAAGCACTATGGGCGATTATACGCTTTGGATTAATCAATTTACTTTTGGCGATACGGATATTTATTTGGAAGATACTCAAAACAATACATTTATACAATTGTTTACTGATACAAAATACAATTTTACTCATTCTAATATAGGTTTTGAAAACCGTTTTGTATTGCATTTTGGCAAAATTTCTACCGATATTGAAAACAATTCAGTAGAACACAATGTAAAAATCTATTCTTCCAAAGAGTTTGTAAACATAATAAATGCCCAAGATTGCAAGGTTGAGATTTTTGATGTAACAGGTCGCAAACATTTTGCACAAACACTCAATTCAAACAATGAACAAATAAAGCTTACTTCAAACTCTATTTACATTGTAAAAACAGTTAAAAACAACATTTTAATAACAGAAAAAGTATTCATTCAATAACATTTTAAAATTCAAGAATAATATGAAAAAAGTAGCTATTTTTTTAGTGAGCATCTTGTTTGCTCTTCAATTGGCAAACGCCCAAACAGGCGTAAGTATTTCCAATACCAATGCCGACCCGCATAATTCGGCAATGCTCGATGTGCAAAGCACAGATAAAGGTGTGCTTATACCGCGAGTAGCACTTACCGGAACAACAGATGCAACTACTATTGTCTCTCCGGCAGTAAGTTTGATGGTTTACAACACGGCAACCGTAAGCGATGTAACCCCCGGTTTTTACTATTACAACGGCACGGCTTGGACTGCAATAGGCGGCAGCTCGGCAA
>DYON01000072.1:3803-11208 GCA_020720525.1 Acetofilamentum sp. | reverse complement strand
AACCCAGGACCCCATCCTTAAAAGGGATGTGCTCTACCTGCTGAGCTACTGAATCCTCTGATTTGGGAGTGCAAAAATACAAAAATATTTTATTGTCCAAAACTTTTTGCAATAAAATGTGCAGAAAAAAGAATTATTTTTTTCAACAGCCTGTGTTTAAAGGTTTTCGCAAATCACTTTTTCAGGCAATCATTATTATATGTATCATTGCAGAAAATTAGACGTATGGGTTTTGAAGGAAAAGTTGTTGTGGTTACAGGTGCATCGTCGGGAATTGGCGAGGCTTTGTGTCGCAAATTGCTACAACAAGGAGCCAAAGTGGTTATGGCTGCTCGCAATATATCGAAGATGCAGCAGATTGCTTCGGACTACGAAGATGCCGAAGTAATGATTATTGAAGCCGATGTAAGCAAAAAAAGCGATTGCGAAAAAATAATTCACGAAGCAGTAGGTAGTTTTGGCGAGATTGATGTGCTTATCAACAATGCTGGAATTTCGATGCGTGCAATTTTCGAAGATCTCGATATATCGGTCATCGAGCAATTAATGGCGGTAAATTATTGGGGAACGGTCTATTGTACCCATTATGCATTGCCATATTTACTCAAATCGAAAGGAAGTGTTGTTGGGGTGTCGTCGATAGCTGGATTTCAAGGTTTGCCTGCACGTACTGGATATTCTTCGTCGAAATTTGCAATGCATGGCTTTCTCAATACTTTGCGAGTAGAAACATTGAAACAAGATTTGCATGTAATGATTGCTTGTCCTGGTTTCACCGCATCGAATATCCGCAATACAGCACTTACTGCCGACGGAAAACCTCAAGGCGATACACCACTCGAAGAAGGTAAATTGATGACAGCCGATGATGTAGCAAACCGTATTTTGTCGGGAATTGCTCGCCGTAAGCGTTCGGTAATAATGACTTTGCAAGGAAAATTGGTGGTTTTTCTTGGAAAATTTTTTCCTGCAATGGTCGATAAAATGGTTTACAACCACATGAAAAAAGAAAAAGATTCACCTTTAAAATAACCAACCATGAAAATTGACAAAATCAAAATCATTCCCATGGAAGGATGCAATATCCTCCGATTTGGAGCATCGGACTCCGATGTACTAAATGTTTTGGGCGAACCCGATGAACGCGAAAATATTGAAGACGAAGATTACAATAGCGAAATTTGGTACTACGATGAGTTAGGAATCACTTTGTTTCTCGACGAAATAGAAGACGATGGCTTGCTTGTGTCGGGTATGGAATTCGAAGAAAATAATCTTGAACTCGAAGGCGTTTCGATTATGGGTAAATCCTTCGACGAAATGAAAGCCATTGGCAAAAAAGCCAATTTTGGAGACTTCGATATGGAAGAAGAAGAATGGGGCGAACTACGCCTTTCGTTCGAAGATAAATTGCTCGATTTCTACTTCGACGATAAGAAAAAACTTACCAGCGTTAGTATTGGAATGGAATAACAGGACGCTTTGTAAACTCTAATATTCGTCTTGATTCTGTTGAAGATAGGATTAGCATTCTATCTCAAAAGTTATTGTTTAAAAAATTGACAACAACCTTGTGAAACTTGACATCTAAGCTCGTTTAATTTCATCTAATGGCTTCGAAATCAATAGATTCTGAAGTGGCTTGAAATGATTTCGTGTTTGAGACCAACGATCGGGAAATTCGTTAAGTAAATTGATTATTTTGCTTCGTTGTTTTTTGAGTGTGTCGCTTATGGCTGGAGCCGATATGGCTGGCTGCATTGCTTTTCCAACCAAAATGCCCGTTGGATTATCACGACACGAAATCACTATTTTAACGGCTTCTTCTACTCTGTCGAGCCATTGATATATTTTCATGTGTCTATTTTGAATCACTGGCATACTTTCGCTGTCTATTTCGTCGGGTTCGGATGCACCAGCAATCAGATGCCACGATTCAATTATAATCGGGTCGCCTTGACCCAAATTGACCGCTAAGATGCAAGCCTGATGGAGCAAATTGCGCAAACTAGCAGGACTTCCGCGAAATGCCTGAATTTTTTCGCGTGCATCTGGACTTAATGCTACCGATATTTTTTTCTCCCGACTTAGATTGTGCAGATACTCAATGGCCATCTCCACAATCATATTCTCAAGCAGCTTAATGTGATTCTGATTGCCTCGGTCTTCGAGCTTCCTATTGCCACTAAGCATTTGCATACTTTTGCGTAAACTATCGAGTACTTCAAGGTCGGCTGATGCTTTTTTTAGGCTGAACAGCATGGTGTTTTCGGCCAATTGTCCAATGATTTCACGATTTTCGTGCGAGAAACTCGACTCCGAATCGAGCAAACCAAAATGCTTTTTGTTTTTTGTGAAGAAAAGAAGCAGGTAGCCATTCCAACTGTTGGATGGCGAGCAAAGCAATAAAACATTGCGGTTGAGCTCTTTGAAAATATCGATATTGTTGCTTTGGCGCATCGAAGCCCAAGCAAATGGTAATTCATCTTCGTTCAACCAAGTATAGTGAGCGCTTCGACCCTTAAAGTAAGTACTCAATTCGGGAATATCTACATGCGCACTCGATTCAGTTGTTTCTTGCTTGTCCGACTCGTAAAAGAAAATTCTGCTTTTGTTGTCGTTGCCATTCTCCAGCGCAAGTATGCGGGTAGCTGTTGGAAACATGCCCGAAAGCTGTTCCAAGAGCAAATGCAGGGGACCGCTGGAAAAAGTAAACTTCATACGTAAATTAACTACAAAATTAAGTATTTTATTTTATTATTCCAAATAAATTAAGTGTCAATTAAGCATATTAATTTGTTTGTTAAGCACTTAATTTACTTAATAAATTTGTATTCAGATACTTACGTAAACTACCTTTATCCAAAAATAAGCCATGAAAATCTACAGCACCTACCATCGCAAAGACATTCGAGTTTCAAATACCATGAAAACCGAGCAAAATGTCGAAGAAAAACCAATTAGAATTAGAACGAAAACCGAAAAACTTCGTCGTTCAACAACCGAAAGCGAAAAATCCGACTCGTGGCTGAGCTATGTTGCTAAGCGTATGCAAACCCTTCGCGAAAGAGTGTCGGAATTTTTTCTGGTTGAGACAATAGATTGAAATTTAGCTATTTAGCTCCTCGAAATACTCCAAATCCATTTCTGGGACCAACCCATTAATAAATGTGAGCATCCAGTTGTATTTTTTTCGCAATATCGTATCTTCGATAATCCAACTCGTAAGCAAACTCCATGTTCTTGAGGTAAAAAGCCAGCAATACAATTCGGCTCGATCTTCCTCTTCTCCATAAATAGAATATGAAGTTACAAAGCCTTGTCTGGGGTGTTCTCCATAGGAATATTCGCCATCGTCGTAGGCAGCCGAACCACCAGAGCCATATTTAAAGCCTTCTACGTTGTATGAACACCAAGTGGAATTTTTGAAATACATGTCGCCAAATTGTTGCTCTTCGATGGCATGCCAAAATTCGTGATGAATCATTTCCCTAACATATTTTTCGCCATAAATCAAATACTCAATATCGAAATATAGCGTTTCGTCGTATGGATCTGGCATCGCAAAACGTTGTTGGTGAGTCACTTTAAGGTCTTTCACAAAAACAATATTCTTTAAATTATTGACCTTAATCCATTCAGTGGGATATTTATTCCATTCTTCGGAAAAAATTGAGATGAATTTAAGAAATTCGACCGAATCTGATTCCGTTGGGGTGTTCCAACTTGCCCATCTTTTTGCATAATCGCCTCCCGAATAACTATTGGTTGCGATGTTAATTTTGTATTTTTGTTCCAATTGTTTTACTTGATATAAACTCTTAAAGTTGTTGAATGACAGCAGTGTAAAGCTGTAAAATATTAAAATAATTGAAGCGGCTACAAGTTTCATTTTGATTGCTTTTGGTTCGAAGTGGTTAAAGATATAAAAAT
Source organism: Acetofilamentum sp. (assembly GCA_020720525.1). GTDB lineage: Bacteria > Bacteroidota > Bacteroidia > Bacteroidales > DTU049 > GWF2-43-63. The sequence continues at coordinate 7,275 of DYON01000072.1, read as the reverse complement.
TGTGCCTGTTTCTGAGCGATTCATTATCTTCGTTGTTTAAAAGTTGATTATGTCGAAAGATTTTTATGTAATTCCGTTTGAACGGATGTTTGAGATGATGCTGCAACAAGTTGATGCAGGCGAATTTATGGGTATTCAGTCGGGCTTGTTTGCCCGAAAACTGAACGAAAAGTTAGAAACAACTCGTTTTGGACAGCAATTGGCTAGTCCAATTGGTGTTGCTGCTGGTCCTCACTCGCAGCTATCGCAAAATATTGTTGCAGCTTGGCTATGCGGTGCCAGATATATTGAACTCAAAACTGTTCAAACTCTCGATGAACTCAATGTGAGCAAGCCTTGTATCGATATGCAAGACGAAGGTTACAATTGCGAATGGTCGCAAGAATTGAAAATTCACGAATCGTTCAATCAGTATCTCGATGCATGGATTATGATTCATGTGCTTAATCATAAGTTGTACAATCTGCAAAATCCTGGTGCTGGCGCTATTTTCAATATGAGTGTTGGATACAATCTTGAAGGAATTTTGAAGGACAATGTTCAGTGGTTTTTTAGCAAAATGGAAAATTGCGAAGCCGAATTGCAAGCAAAAATAGATTCGGTTAAGCACTTGTATCCAGCAATTGATCGGCTGAATATTCCATCGCAAATATCTGACAACATTACACTGAGCACCATGCACGGCTGTCCGCCCGATGAAATTGAAAATATCGGTTTGTATTTGATTCGCGATAAAAAACTGCACACAACCATTAAACTCAATCCAACATTGCTTGGAGCTGAAATGTTGCGTGAAATTCTGAACGATAAGCTTGGCTTCAAAACTGTTGTTCCCGACGAAGCTTTTGCGCACGATTTGAAATACAACGACGCACTAAGTATCATTCGCAATTTGCAACAGGCTGCTACCGAATCGGGTGTTTTCTTTGGACTCAAGCTCACCAATACGCTCGAAAGCATGAATATCAAGGGCATTTTTCCAGAAAATGAGAAAATGAACTACATGAGTGGCAGGGCTTTACATTCAATCTCGGTGCATTTAGCCGAAAAACTTCAATCCGAATTTGATGGGCTGCTCGATGTTTCGTTTTCGGCTGGTGCCGATGCCTTCAATATTTCCGATTTACTTTCTTGTGGTTTATCGCCAGTGACAGTGAGTAGCGATATTCTGAAACCAGGTGGCTATGGAAGACTTTCGCAGTATATCGAGAAAATTGAGGAAGCACTTTCATCTTCTACCGTAGAAAATCTATCTGCATTTATTTGCGCCCCTAACCAAGAAAGAGTTGGTCGATTGCAAAAATATGCAGCACAAACACTTGATAATGAGGCTTATCGCAAACATATACGCGAGCCAAGCATCAAGACTTCACGTAAGCTAGGCCTGTTCGACTGTATTCATGCTCCTTGCGTAAACACATGTCCTACCAACCAGAATATTCCACAATATTTGTATCACGTAGCCAATGGAGAATTTCAAAAGGCTTACGAAGAGATTATGAAAACCAATCCTTTCCCAAATGTGACTGGAACGGTTTGCGATCATGAATGTCAAACTCGTTGTACACGAATCAACTACGACGAGAATATTGCAATTCGTGAAGTGAAACGTTGGGTTTCGGAGCTCGAAAACGACGATAGTTTCATTAAATCGTTGTCCCAAAATGGACTAAAAGCTGCCATTATTGGTGGTGGACCATCGGGTATGAGTGCAGCTTATTTTTTGTTGTTGGCTGGTTTTCAGGTGGATGTGTACGAGGAAAAATCGTTTGCGGGTGGAATGGTTGCCGATGTTATTCCTGCGTTTCGATTGAAAAACGAAGCCATTCAAAAAGATATTTCGCGAATCGAGAAATTGGGTGCCTCAATGCATTACAATACCAAAATTGGTAAAAGCGAATTCGAGGCTTTGCACAAAGAAGGAAATTATATTTTTATTGCAACTGGTGCGCCTGAAACCAAAAAACTTGGAATTGCAGGCGATACTTTACCGCAAGTTCTCGATCCGCTCGATTTTTTGTCGAGATTGAAAAAGGGAAATGCTGTGTTGCCCGGAAAGCATGTTTTGGTGATTGGTGGTGGAAACACGGCTATGGACGTGGCTCGTGCATCGAAAAAGCTGTTGGGTAAAGATGGCACCGTTACGGTGGTTTATCGTCGAAAAACATCGGATATGCCTGCCGAAACCGAGGAAATTTTGGCAGCTGTGTCCGAAGAAATAAAATTTCTCGATTTAAGAGCTCCTCTCGAGGTTGTTGAACAAGATGGAAAGGTGGTTGGGCTTAAAACCATTCGGATGAAAGTGGCAGGAATCGATTCGACCGGGCGTTCAAAAATTGAAACCGTTAAAGACAGCGAAGAAATTATTGAAGCCGATGTTGTTTTTGCAGCAATTGGACAAAATGCTGTGCTCGATTTTATTGCTGCCGAGAATATTCTAATCGATTCTTCGACTTACGAAACCAAACTCGAGCGTGTTTATATTGGTGGCGATGTTCGAAAAGGACCAGCCAATATCATTTCGGCTGTTGCCGACGGTCGCAAAGCTGCTTCGGCCATCATTCAGGATGCTGGCAAAGTTGTTCCCAGTATTATTGAGGAAAAACCGCGCAACTCGAACATAAAAGATTTGTTGTTGAAAAAAGGACGACGCGAAAAGTCGCAACTCACCAACGAAATAGTAGGTGTTCCATCGAAAAACATCCGTAATGCCAACCAAGCAGTTGCCGAAGCATCGCGATGTTTGCTTTGCGACGAAATTTGCAATATTTGCGTAACGGTTTGTCCGAATTTGGCCAACAGAGGCTACAATACAGAACCTTTTAGCGCAGCTATTTATACAGCAACCCAATCGCTCGAAGGAATTGCATGGAATGAAACAGGTGTTTTTACCATTACTCAGAGCCATCAAACTTACAATATTGGCGAGTTTTGCAACGAGTGTGGCAATTGCAACACATTTTGCCCCACAGCGGGTGCTCCCTACAAAGACAAACCACAATTGTGGCTTACTGCCGATGCATTCGAGCATGCCAATTCGGGATATCATTTCACCGAAGAAAACGGCAATCGCACTTTGTTGTATAAAACAGAGCAGGGAATTGACAAACTGATGCAAACAACCGAAGGTTTTGAGTTTTCGAATGAGAAGGTTGTAGCGAAATTTGATGTGTCGTTAAAGCCAATCAGTATTGCGTTTTTGGATAAAACGATTTCGGAAATTCTGCTCGATGAGGCTGTGAAAATGAAAGTGCTTTTTGGGATTTAAAATAACTCTCCACCACCCATTAGGCTTAGTCTCCGCAATCCATAGAGTTAGGCTTAGTCTCCGCAATCCATAGAGTTAGGCTTAGTCTCCGCAATCCATAGGGCTAGGCTTAGTCTCCAGACTAAGCCTAGCCCTATGGGGGAGGGAAAAATAATACTAAGCCTAACTGAATGGATTATAAGTTATTAAGTAGTAATTAGAGAT
>DYON01000072.1:0-3703 GCA_020720525.1 Acetofilamentum sp. | reverse complement strand
AATAATACTAAGCCTAACTGAATGGATTATAAGTTATTAAGTAGTAATTAGAGATTAAATATTAATCATTTACGATGATTATAAATTAGACAGTTTTGTTAAAATCGTTGTTATAATTCAATTTTTAAAAAAATAAATATTACTTTTGTTTCGACTTAAAGAACAAAATGAAACTTACCCAGGAGCAAATCGATATTATTCAATCCAGCGGCAACATTCGCATCAATGCGGTGGCAGGTTCGGGAAAAACCACTACGGTCATTGAATATGCCAAAGCTCGTCCGCGCGATAAAACCATTCTGTATTTGGCTTTTAATAAGTCGGTTAAGTTGGAGGCTGCACGGAAGTTTGCCGAGCAAGGGCTCAGCAATGTGCGGGTCGAGACGGCTCATTCGTTGGCTTACAGTCATGTGGTTTATCGTTCAGGGTTGAAAGTAAGGTCGCAGGGATACCAAACTGCCGAGCTGGTTGATTTGCTGCGTATTAAAAGTGCTGGAGAATCGCTGAGCGAATATGTCATTGCCAATCATGTCAACAAATTCGTGTCCTATTTTTGCAACAGCAGCAAGCGTAATCTCGAAGAATTGAATTACGCCGATGTAGTGATTGATCGCAAAGCCCGTGAATTTGTAAAAATCAATTACAAAGCTATTTTGAAGAAAACGCAGCAGTTTTTACAATTGATGTCTGAAGGGAAAATTGAAATTACCCATGATTTTTATCTCAAGAAGTTCCAATTGTCGGAGCCTCGTTTGAAATTCGATTATATTTTGTTCGACGAAGGGCAGGATGCATCGCCGGCTATGCTCGATGTTTTTCTGAAACAATCTGCCACCAAAGTCATTGTTGGCGATACGCACCAGCAGATTTATGGATGGCGCTTTGCCGTGAATTCGCTCGAAAAAGTCGATTTTCGTAATTATTATTTGTCCTCAAGTTTTCGCTTTGGAAACGATATTGCGCTTTTGTCGTCTGAGGTTTTAAAGTGGAAAAAGCATCTCGATGCATTCAAACATGTCACCGTGCGTGGGCTAGGGAAGATGGGCCCGATAAAATCGAAAGCAGTGCTGGCTCGAACTAATTTGGCTTTACTTATGAAAGCCATTGAGTATGTGCGCGAAAAAAAGGATATGAAGAGCTTGTATTTCGAAGGAAATTTCAGCAGCTACACCTATGCCGACGAAGGTGCATCGCTGTATGACGTTTTGAATCTGCATCTTGGAAAGTCACATTTGATACGCGACATGCTGATTGCGCGGATGACCAGCATCGAAGAACTGTCCGAATATTCGGATAAAACCGAAGACAAGCAATTGTCGATGATGATTGACATAGTGAAAAAATATGGCGAAGAGATCCCCGAAATTTTAAAGGAAATAAAGCGCAAACATGTTGAAAATGAGCAGCGTTCGAGAGCTGATGTGATTTTCTCGACCGTACATCGCTGCAAAGGAATGGAATACGATTCGGTGGAGCTGGTGGACGATTTTACCAACGAAGTTACTCTGCTGATTAATCCAATCCCAAAAGATGAGGAGTTTCGTCGAGAATTGCAAATGGAAGAGGTCAATCTTCTTTATGTGGCTGTTACCAGAGCACGAATGCATTTAAGGATTCCCGAATCGCTGCTGCCTGTTGGTTTTCCAGAGTCTAATTGCATCGAAGTTTTACCATCGAAGAAATCGGAAGAGGAAACAAAAAAGTTAGAATCAAAGGCTCAGAAATATACACAATCCATCATCGCAAAGCCTCAACAAACAACAAAGACCTATTCGGTTCCCGAAATTCGAAAGCGTTTCGCCGAAGCGTATCAGCCATGGACAACCGAGCTGGATGATGAACTGACATCGTTGTTTTGCACAGGGTCTTCGTTGAAAGAAATGGCTGAAAAGCTTGGGCGCAGTCAGGGTTCCATTCGTGCAAGAATAATGCATTTGGAATTGTTTGAGTTGTATGGGTTTTAAGCAATAAGCCTTACATACTTATCTTTTCATTCGCTGGAACATCGCGTGTAACCCAAGAGTTGCCTCCAATAACTGCATTTTCGCCAATGCTGATGCGACCAAGTATTGTGGCGTTGGCATAAATTACCACATTGTCGCTCACCAGCGGATGTCGTGCTATTCCTTTGATTGGATTGCCGTTTTCATCGAGCGGAAAGCTTTTGGCACCCAAAGTAACACCTTGATATATTTTTACATTTTGTCCAATAACGCAGGTTTCACCAATAACAACACCAGTTCCGTGATCGATGGTGAAGTATTTTCCAATCGAAGCACCTGGATGTATGTCGATTCCAGTGAGCGAATGAGCCATCTCGGTTATCATGCGTGGAACGATTGGTACACCCAATTGATACAATGCGTGAGCAACACGATAATGAATCATGGTTTGAATGACCGGATAACAAAGAATGACTTCGCCATGGCTCTTCGATGCAGGGTCGCCCAAAAAAGTGGCTTCAACATCGGTTATCAGAAGCTCTTTGATATTGGGAAGAGCATCGAGAAAGCGATCGGCAAGCAACTCCGACTCTTCGGGACGATGAGTACATGCTGCTTCTATTTGATTGCAGTCGAAGCAAAATCCTTTATGAATGGCCATGCTGAGGGCAGTTCGCATTTTCAACAGGTTTATTTTCAAGTAATCGGCAAATGACACTGAAATAAAAGGTTGCTTACTGAAATAGCCTGGAAATAAAACTGTGCGCAACAATTCCATCAGCTCTTTCAATTCATCGGGCTGAGGCACACCATATTGACAGTGCCCAGAATGAATGAATGGGTAGAATTTTTCTTTGTGATCGAGCGTGGCAATCAGTTTGTCAAGATTGTTTTCCATAGAATTGTTGAATTTTCTGAATGCGTTGGTCCACTTGGGCATTATCGCAAATAAAAGTAACTATGTTTTTGTTTTCAAATTGACTTTGAGCAGCCAAATGCATTGCTGCAGCAATGTTTGCAGCCGACGATATATTGACGTTGAGACCTTCTTTTAGTAGCAATTGCCTGATGACATCGTTTGCATTGACCTCATCGATTGGAATAATTCCATCGCAAAGGCTTTTATCGAAATTTGCAGGAATAAAGCCGGGTGAAATTCCAGCGATGTTGTGTGGGGCAGCGTTGCCACCACGAAGCACAAACGATTGAGCCGGCTCGACAGCGAAGGCCAACATTTTCGGATTATGCTCTTTAAGAAAGCGAGTTGTTCCGCTGAATGTGCCGCCAGTGCCAACACCAGCCACAAGCGCATCCACACGTTCATCAAGCTGTTGCCAAATTTCGGGGCCAGTAGTCAAATAATGCGACTTGGGATTTTCTGGATTCGAAAACTGTTGCGATGCCCAAGCTCTTGGGATAGTATTCAAAAGCTCATTTGCTTTGTCTATTGCACCTTTCATACCCTCCGATGCAGGAGTTAGAACCACCTCAGCTCCAATGATTTTGAGAATTTTTTTTCGATCGGGTGGGACCGATTCGGGCAGAGTGATAATGACTCTGACTCCCATTTGTTTAGCCACAAAAGCAAGTCCGATTCCGGTATTTCCACTGCTGGCTTCTACAATAACTCCGTTTTTTTTCAATTCACCCTTTTCAATTGCCGTTTTTACCATATTCAAAGCAGGTCTCTCTTTCTCCGACCCACTTGGGTGTGCCGATCCGAGTTTTACAAATATATCTGCATTAAATTGTGCCGATAA
>DYON01000071.1:3755-11311 GCA_020720525.1 Acetofilamentum sp. | reverse complement strand
TTAACAAAACGCACTATTTATCAACATTTTTGAGGTGCGAAACTTGAATGATTTAGAATTAAAAATCCACCTACTCTTTTCAGGATTTTCGGCTTGCTCCTTTGTTTCTGTTTGTTTGGGCTTAATTAAAAACTTTTTCGTAGTACAACTAACCCTTGAATATGAACATCGTTGTATTCGTCTTACGGTGCTCCATAGCATGCCTGAAAAACGAACAATGCTGCCGAAAAACTTAAAAATCCGAACAGCTTGCGCTCGATTTTTTGAAATCTTGTTTTCATATTCAATGCTTTATGTTGCAAAAATAGTAAAAAGAGATATTTGAACTTCATTTTAACATATACAGATTTATATAAGCGAGTTTCGCCTTTTCAAACTTCTTCACTTTAGCGAAAAAAACATTCGCTTTTGCAATCATTCGTTTGTCGATATGAAAAATTGTGTAAATTTGCCCTCACAGAACGATTTACTATGGCTGCAAACAGTACAGGAAAAATTGCCCAAATCATCGGACCGGTGATTGATGTTGTTTTTGAACGCGAAGAAGACCTTCCGAACATATACGACGCACTTATCGTAAAACGCGAAAGCGGCGAAAAAGTTGTCCTCGAATGCCAACAAGATATTGGCGAAAATACCATTCGTGCGGTAGCTATGGATTCTACTGAGGGATTGTCCAGAGGAATAAAAGTTACAAACACTGGGCAACCAATTTCGATGCCTGTTGGCGATCAAATTAATGGTCGTTTGTTTAATGTTATTGGCGACCCCATCGACGGTTTGCCCGATGTAAATCGCGAAAAAACATATACCATTCATCGCGAACCACCTAAGTTTGAAAATCTTTCAACTGCGTCGGAGGTTCTTTTTACAGGTATTAAAGTAATTGACCTAATCGAACCATACTCCAAAGGGGGTAAAATTGGGTTGTTCGGTGGTGCCGGTGTTGGAAAAACCGTTATTATTCAGGAATTGATTAACAATATTGCCAAGCAATACAGCGGATTTTCTGTTTTTGCTGGTGTAGGCGAACGTACACGCGAAGGCAACGATTTGCTTCGCGAAATGATTGAAGCTGGCTTGGTAAACTATGGCGACGATTTTAAAAAAAGTATGGAAGAAGGTGGTTGGGATTTGTCGAAAGTCAACGTCGAAGAACTTAAATCGAGTCTTCTTTCGATGGTGTTTGGTCAGATGAACGAGCCTCCCGGAGCCCGTGCGCGTGTAGCTTTGAGTGGGCTTACTGTTGCCGAATATTTCCGCGATGGCGACGACCAGTCGGGTGGACGCGACATTCTTTTCTTTATCGATAATATTTTCCGTTTTACACAAGCTGGTTCCGAAGTATCGGCTCTGCTTGGTCGTATGCCGTCGGCTGTAGGTTATCAGCCAACACTGGCAACCGAAATGGGAACTATGCAGGAACGTATCACTTCCACAAAACGTGGCTCTATCACATCGGTTCAGGCTGTTTATGTGCCAGCCGATGACCTTACCGACCCGGCTCCAGCTACTACTTTTGCTCACCTCGATGCTACAACGGTTCTTAACCGAAAAATATCTGAGCTTGGCATTTATCCCGCTGTCGATCCGCTCGATTCTACATCGAGAATTCTTTCGCCCGATATTGTAGGCGAAGAACATTACGAAACAGCTCAACGTGTTAAGCTTATTCTGCAACGTCTCAAAGAACTTCAAGATATTATTGCGATTCTTGGAATGGACGAATTGTCCGAAGAAGACAAATTGGTCGTTCACCGTGCTCGCCGTGTACAACGTTTCTTGTCGCAACCTTTTCACGTAGCAACTCAGTTTACTGGTATCCCTGGCGTTTTTGTAAGTATCGAAGACACCATTAAAGGTTTCAAAATGATTCTCGATGGCGAAGTTGACCAGTATCCCGAATCGGCTTTTAATCTGGTGGGAACTATCGAAGAGGCCATCGAAAAAGGTCGCAAAATGATTGAACAATCCTAACTCATATACCGATGCAAATCGAAATAGTTAGTCCCGAAAAACAACTCTATGCTGGCGAAGTTGCAATGGCGCAGTTTCCTGGCACCGAAGGTTCGTTTCAGGTTCTCAACAACCATGCACCTTTAATTGCCACCATTACCGCAGGAAGTATTCGAGTTCGGAATGTTAGTGGCATGGAAGAAACAATTGAGGTACGTGGCGGAATTGTTGAAGTACAGAAAAACAAAATATTGGTTTTAGCTGAGTAAATTTAGCAATATTTCGAATCCTTAACTGATTTTTTTTCATGTTAGGGATTCATTTTTTTTGTTTTGCGGAATAAATGTTGGAAAAGTTGTATCTTTGCCTTAGAAAAATCCAAAATTATGATACGAACTATTATTGTTGTGGCTATGCTCTTTGTTGCAGGGAGCTCTTTTGCACAAGAAGTTGTTGATGATATTATTATTACATCAGATGGTAAAACAATTACTATCAAAATTAACGATCCACGTGCTGTGAAATTCGACCTTCTTATTTACAAAACGTACGAAGAAATTATGATGAACGAATATGGAATTACCAAAAATCCAATTACCGTTGACATCAGCAAGTGGAATCCGGCTATTTACCACATCAAAGTCGATTACGACCTCATTACCCAGTTCCGCCATTACGAAGTGATAAATGAGTAAACTTTAGTATTTCTTATTGATTTTCAGGCTTATATTGTTTCATCGAGAATTTGAAATATTCTAATGCACAATCATCAACTTGATTGTGGAAGTTTGATTGTTGATAGTTACTTGAAGAAAATACATTCCCGAAGGCAAATCGCCAACGAAAAGCTGTTCATTTGTTGCTATTCCTTCTTTTACCAGTATTCCATCGGTCGAAACAATCTTTATTGAATTGTCGATATCGGCACCAAAGTGAATGTAGTCGGACGCTGGATTGGGGAATATTGCAATTTCGGTCTCATCGGCTTCGGCCAAAGCTGTTGCTGTTAAAAGTACAACGTTGGCATCTGGATTGGTTGAAGATAAGGTTGCATAGCCAACCAGCGATAAACATCCGAATTTTTCTGAAAGCAACATGTAGCTTCCAAAAGGCAAACCCTCAAATCTAAAACCTCCAAATATGTCGGCCGAAACATAGTTGACGGGGGTCATTGTAGAAGTGTAGAGAATTATATCATAACCATCAGAAGGACTCATGGCAACTTGTCCATTTATTTGACCATTTCCAGTGGTACTTTCACCTTCAATTAAATTGATATTGCCCGAGAAAACATCGTTTGCAACCGAAATAAATGTAGCCGAAGTCCAATGTGCTTCGTCGCCCATATACGTCGGAATCATTGGGGCGGATAGACTTTGGTCGCTTTCGGTTATTTTTACTGAATATTGGCAGCATGGAATGTGGTTGAAATAGAAATAGCCATACTGTTGAAATTGCATGGTGTCGACAACAAAATAATTACTGCCAGCATTTGCCAATAAGATAGCAGTACCTGTGGTAGTTGGGATGTCGTCTAACATCACATTGCCACCAAAAATATGAAACATGGTGTCGGGAAAAATCAGGTTCTTGCTGAACGAAACTGTGTCGTAAACAAAACCAGTGAGCGAATCGGTGAAAATTCTGCTCAATTCAACCTCATTGTTTTCTTCAACAAAAAACGATGTGCAGCTGCTTCCCGAACTCACAATGCTGCCGTTCACCTTCCATTCAAAATCTTCAATCAGATATCTTTTGCTTAAACTGTCGTTGGCTTCAAGCAATTGATACGTTGGGCAACTATTGTCAGGTGGCAAATAAACAACTGGATTGTGAATGGGCATTAGCGACATGTTGCAAATATTGATGTTGATGTCGTTTGCAAACACATCGTTTTCGTAGAACGTTACCAAAAATCCATTTCGGTTGTATTCGCAATCGAAGGTGTAAACCATTATATCTAATGGGATGATGGTGTCGGGGATATTGGAAATGTATAGAAAATATGACCCATCTGGTTGTGTTATAAGTTCGTGGTTGAGATTTGCCACATAAGGTGCTGCCGATGCATCAATAACAACAAAAACTTTTTTCCCAGCAATCGGAAACATTCCTATGTCTGATACTATTTTGCCCGAAAGCCCAACTCCTTTTTGTCCAAACGAGTAGGTTGTAATAGCCAAAATAGTGAATAGTATTAAAAGTGCTTTCATGTCTAAAATTTGTATAGAATTCGGGCGCGTAATCCATAACTTACAGGCACTTTTTCATTTCCGCTTTCGCTTTCAAAAAATGAATCGAGATAGTAGCGATAGGTTGGTTCGAGCCCAAATGCAAAATGCGAATTGGTGTTGTAGTACGCTCCGGCGGCAAGTGTAAACGACCAGAAATTGGTTTGCCGAGCCGACGATTGTGGCTGCCACGAAATAGGATAAACGTTGGTGTAAGATGAAAAATCGGACGAGGTCAATTCTTTGCTATTGAGGAGAAATGAATACGTGAAGCCCGATTGAACGTACAATGTGATGCGTCGAATATCTTTTTGTATCCCTAAAACGAAAGGAATTTCCAAAAACCTATACTTGTCGGTCGATGTAGCTGTGTGACTTGCCTGTACCGAATCGAAATGTGGATGCGTGCTGGTGTAGTATTGAGGAATCAATATAGATTGACCGCTGGTATCGGTGCCCTGAATAAATGAGATGGAATCGACGAGTGTGTATTCGCCCACTTGCTGATACTCGTTTGCTGTATAATTGTACTGATTTTGCTGTTTCAAATTCATCAAATTTACGCCTGTGCGCAAATAGAAATCGGAAAAATGAAACGATACGCTGAGTCCGTTGTTCAATGCAATGGAGTTGAGATTGGGATTCAAATGGTTGTCGAAAGCAAATGCGTCGTGGCCACTTTCGTAACTGAAATCGAACCAAGCTGGTTCAACTTTGTGTTGCTCCGAAAGTCTGGGATTGGGATAAGGTGTCGGGTTCCAACCACTTTGTTGCTCTTTGAGTAACGATGCTTGCAAAACAGGAATGGCAAAGACTGGCGGAAGCTCCATGCTTTTTTGAGCAACCACCGGAACTTCAATATTTGTTGTTTCAACGTTGTCGTCTATTGCAATGTCGGCAATAGTATTGTTGTTCGTATTCAGTTCTTCGCTGCCAGAGAAAGTAAAGTTGCTATTTAAAGGCGTGATAGTAGTTCCCATCTGCATTTCGGGAATACGATTCATGGCAATCAGCGGAATCTGATTTACGTAATTGGCTGGAATAGTGGGAACAGCTTGCACAACAATTTTGCTGTTTTGTGTTTGCTGCGTGGTTGTGTCGGAGCTGGTGTTCGAAATAGTGAGCAAAAAGGCAGTTGAAACAGATGTGAGTGTCCATAAAATGGGTCGAAAAAGATTCGAAAGAGCGGCAGCCGAAAAAGGAGCCAAAACCGTGATGCCAATGGCTACTTTGCGCCAAACCCGTTCAGGGGGTTCAACCCTGAAATCGTCGAGCTTTTCGGCGAAAAGATTGTCTAAGTCATTGTCATGCAGTCTGTTCATAACACACGGCATTAATGGTTTTTAACTTTTCCTGCAACACTTTGCGTGCACGCGATAGCTGCGATTTCGATGTGTTTTCGCTTACACCAAGTGTTTCCGCTATTTCGCGGTGGCTGTATCCTTCAATCACATACATATTGAAAACCATTCGGTAGCCTTCCGGTAGTTTTTGTATGAGATTGAGCAATGTTTTGAGGCTCACATTGTCGGTAGCTGCCACCGAAACACTTTCGTGGTTGGAGCAATCGTCGATGTCGAGCGTTTGAAGATATTTAAGATTCGATTTGTAATAGTTGATGGAAGTATTCACCATAATCCGCCTTACCCAGCCCTCGAGTGAGCCTTCGTTGCGGAAACGATTCAGATTCTGATATACTTTGATGAACCCTTCTTGCATGATGTCTTCGGCCTCCATTTTGTTTTTTGCGTAGCGCAAACAAACTCCGAACATACGCGATGCAAAGCGCCGGTAAAGCAATTCCTGAGAATCGGCTTTTCCCGCAAGGCAATTCTTAACCAATTGAGCCTCGCTGAGCATACGTTCGTTTTTTGTTTCCTGTGTATCAGACATCAGAATCTTGCTTCGGGTTGCATCGAGTTTGACTATTCTCAGTATGTAAAGGTAAAAAATCATTCGTTATTAAGTTATTATGCCATTTTATATTTTTTTAATGCTATAAATTTTTCTCATTTTTCAATGTTTGAATGACGATTTTTCCGCATCAATACAATCAATTAAGCGGCAGAAAGTTTTTATTGTCTCGCCGAGGGGATTTTCAAACCTTGAATGTTTGAAAGTTCCGCTATCAAAACTTTGGATGTTTTTTAATGTAACGTGAACCAAATTTCCAAGGTTTGATGATGGAGGCTTCATTTTCCACCGACGCTTCCATGTCCGTCGGTATCCAGACACTAAAATGTCGGTGCATTTCACCGCACCAACGTCACATTTCCTCTTTTCGTCACCGTCTCCCCATTCAGCAGCACAGCTTCCACAAAAACTGCATACACGCCTGTCGGTGCTTCATGTCCGCGAAATATTCCGTCCCAGCCGCACTCGGTACTTGTCGCACTGAGCGGCGGCGAAGTGTGGCATGAAAAGACTTCTTCGCCCCAACGATCATAAATTCTCATGGCTTTCAGTTCCTGCACATAGCTGCTGCAAACATAATACACATCGTTGTTGCCATCACCGTTGGTCGAAAAAATATTGGAAATATCAAGCGGGCTTAAAGTGTTAATTTGAACGGTATTACAACTATTATGTACACCGATTACGTGCTGCATTCACCCTCAAGCAGCCTTAGGAACCATTTCGGAAATCACTATCTGAACGCGGTTGCGCTGCTTGCCATCCGAATCGGTCCAAGCCGAATTGCGCAAACGACCACGAAGCTTCACCAGCGCTCCTTTATGCACATTGCTGATAACAACCTCGGCAACTTTGTTCCACGAAACAACATGAAACACTTCGGTTACACGCATTCGCTCGCCTCCACGGGTCGAAAACTCTTCTACTGTGGCGAGCATAAAAGTAGCCAGCTTGTTTCCGTTCGAGAAAATCCTGCGCACAGGTTCGTCCTGCACAGAACCTTCGAGGTAAACAATATTTTTTTCTGGATTTCTGTTTTTCTTTTCATCAGAAGTAACCAACACATGCATTTTTGTTTGGTCGTCGAGGTTAAGTTTTACTTGTGCACTCATAGCTTTTCAGTTTTGTATTTGTAGTAAGCAGAGTCGTTTTCTGCTTCTGCAAAGTAATGAAGACTCAAAGCCATTAGTCGGTTAATAAACGTTTATAGTCGTTTATAAACGGATATAATTGCTTGTAAACGTTTGTTGTCGGATATATCTCTGATTTACTGTATGTTAAAAACGCTTACCCAAGTTACGACATTTCATCGTTCTGATGGTTTCCATAAGCTGAAATGCTTAATAGCCGCCAGATTATGAGATCGTTGCAACAAGCACAAACACAACGATTCCATGTCCTTGACAGGATATTTGCACCAATACACACAGAGCCGCTGAAATGTTCTGTTTGTGC
>DYON01000071.1:0-3655 GCA_020720525.1 Acetofilamentum sp. | reverse complement strand
CGAAAAAGCCACACATTCCATCTGTCCGCCGAGTGCTGGATGCATTTTTTTGATTTTGCACGACACTTTGTTGGCTTGATCGAACTCGTTTAAAACCATCAACATTATGGCATCGGCAACACGCTCCACCAAATTGAATTTCTGTGTCATAATTTCTTTAATCAACAAATAAACTTTCTGATAATTGATGGTTTGGTCGAGACGGTCGGTTTTCATGGGCAATACTGCATCGAAACCGATAAAAACATCGATTACAAAGCGTGGATGAACAATTTTTTCTTCGTCGAAACACCCAACAGGAGCGCGAAATTCCATACCTTCAAGAGAAATTGTATTCATAAAATGCAGCTGGTTTAAATTTTGCGACTAATTTTGCACAAAAATAGAAAAATGGCCGCAGAAAACATCAATCGCCCCGAAGAGAGCAAGGAAACGAAAAACTTCATCGAAGAAATCATCGATAGCCATCTCGAAAGTGGTCGCTACAATCGGGTACACACGCGCTTTCCGCCAGAGCCAAACGGATATTTGCATATTGGTCATGCCAAAAGTATTTGTTTGAATTTTGGTTTGGCGAAAAAATACAACGGTCTTTGCAATCTGCGTTTCGACGATACCAATCCCACCAAGGAAGAAGTAGAATATGTCGATTCCATCAAAGAAGATGTGAATTGGCTTGGTTTTCAGTGGGACGCAGAATATTTTGCCAGCGATTATTTTCAACAGCTTTACGACTGGGCCGAAAAATTGATTCTCGAAGGCAAAGCGTATGTGTGCGAATGCAGCCAAGAAACCATCAGCACCAACCGCACCACACCTACTCGGCCTGGCATTGCTTGCGAACATCGCGATAGAACTCCCGAAACAAACATCGAGCTTTTTCGGCGCATGAAAAACGGTGAATTTCCCGACGGAACCATGGTGCTGCGCGCAAAAATAGACTTGAATTCGCCCAATATGCACATGCGCGACCCAATTATGTACCGCATTTTGCACGCACACCATCACCGCACTGGCAACCAATGGAATATTTACCCCATGTACGATTACGCTCACGGCGAAAGCGACTCTATTGAAGGCATCACCCACTCGGTGTGTACACTCGAATTTGAAGTTCATCGGCCGTTGTATGAGTGGTTTATTCAGAACATCGGCATTCACGCTCCACAGCAAATTGAATTTGCACGCCTGAATTTGAGCTATACCATTATGAGTAAACGGAAATTGTTGCAGCTCGTAAACGAGAAACACGTTAGCAGCTGGGACGACCCGCGCATGCCTACCATAAGTGGTATGCGACGCAGAGGTTTTCCGGCCGATGCCATTCGCGATTTTGCCGACAGAGTAGGCGTTGCCAAACGCGAGAATGTGATTGAATATGGATTGCTCGAATTTTGTGTTCGCGAAAGCCTCAACAAAAAAGCCGAACGACGCATGGCGGTTCTGAATCCCATTAAGCTTATTGTAACCAATTATCCCGAAAACCAAGTGGATATGGTTACTGGAGTGAACAATCCGGAAGACGAAAATGCAGGAACCCGCGAAATTCCATTCAGCCGTGAGTTGTGGATTGAGTCCGACGATTTCATGGAAGAGCCCATCAAAGGTTATCACAGATTATTTCCAGGCAACGAAGTGCGTCTTCGCTACGCATATTTCGTAAAATGCACCGGCTGCAAAAAGGACGAAAACGGCAATGTGGTTGAAGTGTATGGCGAATACGACCCTGCAAGTCGCGGCGGCAATAGCCCCGACGGACGCAAAGTGAAAAGCACCATTCATTGGGTATCGGCAAAACACGCTGCCGAACTCGAAACCAGACTTTACGACCGCTTGTTCACCATTCCTGCTCCCGACGATGCAGAAGAAGGAAAAACATTTCTCGATTATCTGAATCCAGATAGCTTGAAAACCATCACAGCCATGTGCGAACCAGCGCTTGCCGAAGCCCGTCCGGGTCAATTTTTCCAGTTCGAGCGCATTGGATATTTTGTTCCCGACAAAGACAGCCCCGAAGGTCAACCACGCTTCAACAGAACTGTGACCTTGAAAGACGGTTGGGCGAAGTAGGATGAGATTTAAGAATAGCTACTTTTACAATTTACGATAAACTATGGGAGAAAGAGTTTAAAAAAACCAGCACCATAATCAATTTCCCAAAAATCGCTACCTTTGCAAAAATTCCGAACACGAAGAACCAAGAAAACAGACGAAAAATGGATTATAAAGTAAGAGATATTGCCCTTGCTGAGTGGGGCCGCAAAGAAATTGAAATCGCCGAGAAGGAAATGCCCGGCTTGATGTCGCTTCGCAAAAAATATGGTCAAGAAAAACCGCTCAAAGGTGCTCGCATCATGGGTTCGTTGCACATGACCATTCAAACAGCCGTTTTGATTGAAACGTTAAAAGAACTTGGTGCCGACGTGCGTTGGGCCAGCTGTAATATTTTCTCGACACAAGATCATGCTGCTGCTGCCATTGCTGCTGCTGGTACTCCTGTGTTTGCCTGGAAAGGCGAAACCCTCGAAGAATACTGGTGGGCAACCGCACAGGCATTGAACTTCGATGGCAAAGGTCCTCAACTTATTGTTGACGACGGTGGCGATGCAACTTTGATGATTCACAAAGGCGCCGAAATGGAGAAAAATCCTTCGTTGCTCGATGTTCCACAGCATACTCCCGACGAAAAAGCATTGTACAAAATGCTGAAAGAAGTATATGCAGCTACACCAACCCGCTGGCAAGACCTCTTGAAAGAATGGAAAGGCGTTTCGGAAGAAACCACCACCGGTGTTCACCGCTTGTATCAGATGGTGGAAAAAGGCGAATTGCTGATTCCTGCTATCAATGTAAACGACAGTGTTACCAAATCGAAATTCGACAATCTTTATGGCTGTCGCGAATCGCTTGCCGATGGAATTAAACGCGCTACCGACGTTATGATTGCCGGAAAAGTGGTTGTGGTTTGTGGTTATGGCGATGTAGGCAAAGGCTGCGCACATTCGATGCGTTCGTATGGTGCCCGCGTTATCACTACCGAAATCGATCCTATCTGCGCGTTGCAGGCTGCCATGGAAGGTTTTCAGGTTACAACTATCGAAGATTCGCTTCACGAAGGAAACATCTATGTTACCACAACTGGCAACCGCGACGTATTGACCATTGATCACATGGCCAAAATGAAAGACGAATCGATTGTTTGCAACATTGGTCACTTCGACAACGAAATTCAGGTTGAGCAACTCGACAACTACCCTGGAATTAAGAAAATCAACATCAAGCCACAGGTTGACAAATATATTTTTCCCGACGGACGTTGCATTTATTTGCTAGCCGAAGGTCGTTTGGTGAATTTGGGCTGTGCCACTGGTCACCCATCGTTTGTAATGAGCAATTCGTTTACCAACCAAACGCTTGCACAAATTGAACTTTGGCAAAACAATTACGAAGTTGGAGTCTATCGCTTACCCAAACACCTCGACGAAGAAGTTGCTCGTTTGCATTTGGCTCAGATTGGTGTAAAACTCACCGAACTCAGTACCGAGCAAGCCGAGTATATTGGTGTTCCGAAAAACGGTCCTTACAAACCAGAACATTATCGCTACTAGTGTTATGTTAACCGAGAAATGACGGATATAATCTTTTTAGCTTTACC
>DYON01000070.1 GCA_020720525.1 Acetofilamentum sp. | reverse complement strand
AAGAGGTGTTTCGACCAAATATTTGTGGCATTATTCAAACTGGTTACTGATTTCACAAGAAGAACCCAATTTGCAACAAATAAACAGAGAAATTGCAAAAAACACCTCTGCGTGGACGGGCTACACGGGCTTAGAGCTCAAATATCAGCAATTTTTTACCCATTTTTCTGCAGAACCATACTTGCAAACGTCCAATCGAAAATGGAAAAATCGAATTGTCAATTCGTGATATTCGTGATTCTGCTTGCTGAATCGCAAATAGGTTTGCTGTAATAAGCAAAAGTATTTCGGCTTCTAATTCGTTAATTCGTGGTTAAACCCATCAAACGTAACGCTGAAAAATTGAAAACTTCGTTCACCTTAAAACAAGCTCACCAATAATGCAATATTGAGTGCCGTAACAATAGCTCCCAATCCGTAGAGAAAAATTTTGGAGAAAAGGGTATTTTTATATTTTCCCATTACTTTTTCGGACGATGTGAGATAAACTTGCGAAAAAATGGTGAATGGAAGCTGCATACTAAGAATCATTTGCGATAAAATCAATCCTCGGAAAGGATCGGAAATAAGAAAAACAAGAACCAGCGCAATTACGAGCGAAATGGCAACTCCTGTTCGAGAGTGGTTGTCTTTGATGTCGTAAGGCTCGTTGTACATACCTGCAAAAATGGTTCCAGCAGCCATGCCCGAAGTGGTTGTAGATGCAATTCCCGAAAATAGCAAAGCAACAGCAAAAACTATTGCTGCATGATTTCCGAGCAATGGTGTAAGAAGCTCGTTGGCTTGGCTCAGCTCAGAAACCGGCGTCGATGTGCGAAAAAATGCTGCGGCAGCCAGCAATATCATGGCGCTGTTGATTGCCCAACCAATGAGCATCGAAAATAAGGTGTCGAGAAACTCATAGTTGAGTTGTTTTTTAATGATTTTTTCATCTTTGAGGTTCCATTGTCGGCTTTGAATTACCTCGGAATGCAAATACAAATTGTGTGGCATCACCACCGCACCGAGAACGCTCATTATAATTATCATCGAACCTGCAGGAAACGAGGGGACAACCCAGCCTTGAACGGCACTACCCCAATCGATATTAACCAAAGATAATTCATACAAAAACGACAAGCCAATAACCGACACAAAAGCAATAATCCATTTTTCGAGTACACGGTATGTATTGGCATAAAGCATAAACATTACAAATATTGTTACCAGCAGTGCTCCAGCTCGAATGGGGATATCGAACAGCATTTGAAGAGCAATAGCACCTCCTAAAATTTCGGCCAGCGAAGTAGAAATTGAAGCCAACATTGCCGATGAAAGCAATATTTTAGAGACTTTTGGCTTGATGTATTTGGTGGTTGCTTCGGATAAACAAAGACCAGTAGCAATGCCGAGATGCGCTACATTGTGTTGCAAAGCAATAAGCATAATGGTGGACAGAGTAACCATCCACAGCAAAGCATAACCATACTCGGCTCCAGCAGCTATATTCGAAGCCCAATTTCCTGGGTCGATAAAACCAACTGTAACCAAAAGCCCTGGTCCAATAAATTTGAATATATCGAGAGCTCCTAGACTAGGCCGGTAGTTTTTGCTGTCTATGTTTCTGAAAATCTTAAACATGTCGAACTTTTATTATTTCTCAAATAAAAAATAAAAATACAACTATTTTTCCAAGGAAGGTGAAATCTCGCTTTTATATTTTCTTAAATGAACAATAAAATTTCCGAAGCAAAGCATCCCAGCATCAATCATATATTGGCATTCAACAACCCAAATAGTGTTATTCGCTTCAAAAACCTACCTTTGCACTGTTAATCAACGATCCGAAATGAAAAAAAGTGCTCCAAAAACCCAGTTTTTCCCTGTCAATCAGCCATGTCAGATACTAGAATTCCTCGAATCTGTTTTTCAGGGAAAATCGAAAACCAATATCAGGCAAATGCTTAAACACGGGACTGTTTTTGTTGATGGAGCACCCATTTCGAGGCCCGACCACTGGCTGAGAGCTGGGCAAAAAGTGAGTATTGGAGCAAGTAGTTCGGCAAAGCCTATAAATCTGTTTGGAATTCCTATTCTTTACGAAGACAATTCTATTGTTGTGGTTGACAAACCCGCAGGTTTGCTTACCGTTGGCACCGAAAAAGAAAAAACCAATACTGCTTATAGCTTGCTAAGTAGTTATGTGAAAACCCAGAGCAAATCGAACAAGATTTTTATTGTTCATAGGCTCGACCGCGATACATCTGGAATTCTTGTTTTTGCTCGCAACACCGATATTCGCGACGTTCTTCAGGAACGCTGGCACAACGAAAATCACCAACGCGAATACGCTGCTTTGGTTTGTGGAAAAGCAACACCAACTGAAGGAATCGTTGAAAGTTGGTTGAAAGAAAATGCCAATTTGCAAATGTATTCGAGTTCAAGAGAAGGCGACGGACAACATGCCATAACACATTATTCGTTGAATCAGCAAAACGACCAATACAGCTTGCTTAAAGTAGTTCCCGAAACGGGCAGACGAAATCAAATTCGTGTTCACCTGAGCGACATTGGTTTTCCGATTGTTGGCGACAAACGCTACGGAAAAGGTGAAAATCCGATTGGACGCTTGGGACTTCATGCAACAATGCTGTCGTTTATTCATCCAGTAAGTGGAAAAACCATGAAGTTCGAATCGAATATTCCTACTGCATTTTTGAGGTGGAGCCGACCATAAAAAAAGCCAGAACGAATCCGGCTTTTAATTTTATGCAGGGAAGGTTTTACTTCATAATCTTCATTTCCTGAATGAGGTTGGTGGCACCAGCAAATTTGTCGATTACAAACAACACGTAGCGAATATCAACCGAAATGGTGCGTTGTACGCTTGTTTCGTATTCAATATCGCCGCTCATGCTTTCCCAATTTCCGTCGAAAGCAATGCCTATGAGTTCGCCATTGCCATTAATTACAGGGCTACCTGAGTTTCCACCAGTAATGTCGTTGTTCGAAATAAAGCAAGTGTAAAGTTTTCCATCTTCACCATACTGGCCAAAATCTTTTTTCTCGTACAGTTCTTTGAGTTTTGCTTCAACCACAAATTCGTCAACCGTAGGATCTTCTTTTTCCATTACACCCTGAAGCGAAGTGCGATAATCGTACTGAACAGCGTCAACTGGATAGTAATCTTGAATGGTTCCGTAAGTAAAACGCATTGTGCTATTGGCATCGGGATAGAATTTGCGGCTGGGTTGCATCTGGCGCAAACCATCAATAAACAAACGACCACCGTTGTTAATCTGATCTTGAACAGTGTTGATGTTTCCATATACCGAGCGGATGGCATCGACCATGCTAAGTGTTACAGCAAATCCAGGGTCTGCTTCAATAACTTTATAGCTGGGGTTTTTGAGGAAAGCACGCAATTTAGCTTCATCGGTAAAAATGCTGTTTGCAAAAACATATTCGCCCCAAGCTTTGAAACTGCCTTTGTATTTTTTGCCTTGAACGGTTTCAAAAATAGAAGGGAGCTGATCGGCAGGAATATCGGCGTAGTACATTTCCATTAATGCTATAAAAAGATCTTTGTCAACATTTTTGTTGTAATCTTTGAAGAAGTCGGCAAGTTTTTCCTCGAATATAACAGCTTGATTGGTTATAATACCAGCATATTTCGATTTTTCATCTTTAGAAGCTTCGCGTTGTTGTTTTAAAGCACCATAAAGTTGGAAAGCACCAAACGAAAAATAAACAAATTCTGGTCCTTGAAAAACAGCTTCTTCCAAATATTTAAGCGAAAGATTGTATTTTTCTAATTGAGCATAACCACTGTTGATGTCGTTCATGGCATTGCCATATTTTTTTGAGCGAGCGTCGTCGGCTTTTGCCCAAACTTCGAATTGCTCTTCGAGTTCTTTGCGTTCGTTGTAAACATCCCAACGTTTCAGACCTTTGCTTTGTCCGATAAAATATTTCCAATAGTTGGCAGTTTGTGCATATTTGGAGGCATATTGGATTTTGATGCTCGCGTCGGCATCCATGTAGTTGCGCATGATTTCGAGCTTTTTGTCGCGAATTTTCACAACTGCTGGGTTGCTTTGCTTTAATGCCAAATCGACACCAGCCGAGGGAAGATAGCGGGTTGTGGTTCCTGGAAATCCAAAAATCATCGAAAAGTCGTCTTTGTGAATACCTTTAAGGCTTATTGGAAGCGAATACTTAGGTTTGAGTGGAACATTGTTTTCGCTGTATGTAGCTGGACTTCCGTCGGGGGCAGTATAAATGCGGAACATACTGAAATCGCCAGTATGACGTGGCCACATCCAGTTGTCGGTGTCGCCACCAAATTTTCCGATGCTGCTGGGTGGAGCACCAACCAAACGAATGTCTTTGTATGTTTGATAAACAAACAAGTAAAATTCGTTGTCGTCGAACATACTTTTTACAACCACATCGTATTTTCCTTTTTCCGAAGCTTCTTTTTCAATTTTGGTAATGGCTGCTTCAACTGCAGTTGCGCGTTGTCCCATGGTCATATCGTCGGTTACCTTTTCGAGTACCCTTGAGGTAACATCGTCCATGCGAACCAAAAACGACATGGTCATATCTTTCACTGGCAATTCTTCGGCGTGACTTTTCGACCAAAAACCATTGGTGAGATAATCGTGTTCGAGAGTGCTATGTGTTTGAATAGCATCGTATCCGCAATGGTGATTGGTAAGAACCAAACCTTGGTCGGAGATAACTTCGCCTGTACAGAAAAAACCTTCGGGTACCATTGTGCCATTGCCAAGACCAACAATTGCGTCTTTGAGGCTATTATTGTTGATGCTGTAAATTTCTTCGGCTGTAAGTTTCAAGCCAAGACGTTTCATTTCTTCGTAGTTGTACTTGCCCAAATACATCAAAAGCCACATTCCCTCGTCGGGCGGAGTTGCGGCATACATTCCTTTGGAAATCAGACCCATAAAGGCCAGTGCAATCATTAATCGTTTCATGCTGTTATTTGTTTGCTTGTTATTGTTTGTGTAAAACCTGACAAAATTATTTTTTTTATGCGAAACAGTTCGCTTTTTTTTGAGCAAAATTGTATTAAAATCCAAATTCTGTGTATTGTTTGTTTCATTTTAAGGAATCAATCAGTCGATTAATCTAAATATCTTTACTTATTGTTGATTAATCGGAGCTTTTCCAAAAGTTCAAAGAACGATTTGCGGAAACTGTTGCCAATAGGCAATCTTTCATTGAGCACCAAAATATGGCTTTTCTCGATACTTTGAATTTTAGAAAGATTGATAATATACGATTTGTGAATTCTGCAAAACTGCTCGTCGGGAAGCATGTCGAGCATATTTTTAAAATTGGTGAGCGTCATTATACGCTTTTCGGGACACACAATTCGCAAATAATCTTTCATCCCTTCTATGTAGTGAATGTCGGGAAACAACACCTTTTGCATCCGATATTCAGTTTTCACAAACATATAGTCGGGTGCTGCCGAGTTTTGCAGATGCGTGTTTGTCTCGGGAGCAGACACAGCCGCTTCGTTTTTGCATTGCATCGATATTTTATCGTAAATTCGATTGGCCGATTGCAAAAAACGATCGAACGAAATGGGTTTCAATAAATAGTCGCTCACTTCGAGTTCGAAACCTTTTATAGCATATTCGCTGTAGGCCGATGTGATAACAATATATGGCTTTTTTTTCAGCACTTCAAGCAGCTGAATACCAGTTAAATCGTCCATTTGAATGTCGAGAAACAAAAGATCGGTTTCGTTTTCTTTCAAAAACTGAAGAGCATCGAGACCATTGGTAAACGATTGCTGAAGTTCAAGAAATGGAACTTTTTCGACATAAGCCGACAGTTTTTCTACTGCCAATGGCTCATCGTCAACCACAATGCATTTGAGATTTGCTATAGACATATCTTTGCGGTATAAGTGTTGCCCGAGACTTCGGTAACAAATTGGTGATTTTCGGGATAAAGCAGCTGGAGTCTTCGTTTGAGATTGGGTAAACCTATTCCTCCTAAAGCGTCTTTGTTGATTTCGTACTTGCTCATTTGGTTTTGCACTTCGAAACATAGGGTATTTCCACTTTCGTATAGGCGAATGATTACTCCTGGATGCTTGGCTTTTTTGTCGCCATGTTTAATTGCATTTTCAACTAGAGGAATAAAAAGCATGGGGGCAACCAATCGGCTTGTGTGCCCTATTTCGTCGTTGAATTGAATGAATTGCTTTCCAACTTTGAGCTCGTGAAGCGAAATGAAATTCTTTAAATAGTTTATCTCTTTGTTTAAAGGTACAAAATCGGCTGTTGCTTCGTACAATACATAGCGCATTATTTCGCTCAGTTTCATGATGCTTTCCGATGCTTTTGCTGGATCGATGGTAATAAGCGAATCGATGTTGTTTAGCGTATTGAATATAAAATGCGGATTCATTTGGTATTTCAGCAAGGCCATTTCGCTTTGCAAATTTTGCATCTGTAGAACACTTTTTTGCTGCCGTTCGCTAACCCAAAGTTTTAGCAATTTTATTGCTGATGCTAGAAATGCTACACTCAACGAACCAATCAAAGAGATAAAATAATCGAAATGCCAAAACGAATATTTCTCAACAAGTAGCTTATAACTCTCTGGATAATACTTTGGAAGATAAATATAATATGCAATTGCTTGATTGAGAACCAAGGTGGCAAAACCGACAATCAACAATAAGAACGTGAATAAAAGATACTTTTTTTGTGTCAAAAACGGAAGTAATCCATAAATTAGGATATAAGTAACCACAATGTCAACTGGCAGAAAATATAGCGTCCGCAGCAGCAAGGTGAAAAAAGTCAATTCACTTGGAATGCTTACCAACAATGAATAAAACGAGATATAGGCTATCCAAAACATGATGTGAACCAATACCCGTTGAAATGTGTTTTTATATCCTTCGAAAAAGAACCGCATATACAGATTGTTTCAGTGTGCGAATATCGGAATATTTTTAATCGAATAAGTAAGGAATTCTACAAACAAGGTCAGAAGCCTGATGAACAGGCTCATTTTCTCTAAAAGCGCATTTTTGCAAGACCAACCGTTTGGTCGTTGTTTAGCGAACTTTTATCCAAAACAATTGTTTTCGCTGTTTTCGCAACGCATCTTTGCATTGTTCAATTTCAAATTATGAAAACAAACTCAAAGCTTTTCGATTGGATGTCGGCATTTCTAATGCTGATTGTTTTTATTGCTGCCATTGTGCTTAGCAATTCCTTATTTGCCAGCAATACAAATACCATCGATTTCCCCGACGGAGGCTCTGTTGTGGGAACTATTGCCGACAAAGAGTCGAGCCAGCCTGTTGTTTACGCCAATGTAGCCTTGTTTTCGGCAACCGATTCAACCGTGGTTGGCGGTTGTATAACCGACAGCACAGGCCATTTCGAAATTAATGGTGTTGAAAAGGGAATTTATTTTTTACGAATCACATTTGTGGGCTACGGCGAAATGACCATCAATAATGTGTCGATTTCTTCCAAAAAAGAAATGCTTAATCTCGGACTTATAAGTATATCGCCGTCGGATATTAGCTTGAATGGAGTGAGTATTGTTGCCGAAAAGCCGTTGGTGGAATACCATCTCGACAAACAAGTAATTAACGCCGAAGCAGTACAAAATGCCGCAACAGGCACAGCTATCGACATTCTGCGCAACAGTCCTTCTATCACAATTGACAACGACGACAATATTTCGTTGCGAGGAAATCAAGGGTTCATTTTGCTCATCAATAGTATTCCTGCAGTTCAAAATGCGCGCGACGCACTTAGGCAAATACCTGCAAGCATGGTTCAGCGAATCGAAATTATCACCAATCCATCTGCTCGCTACGATGCCGAAGGGGTTTCGGGAATCATCAATGTGGTTTTGAAACAGAAAAAAGACGATGGTTTTGGTGCGCTGGTGAATGTGAGAGCTGGTTTGTTCAACAAATATGGATTCGATGCTTCGGTAAACTACAATATTAAAAAATGGAGTTTTAATGGCTCTGTGGCCTTAAGCTCCGACCAAAGCGAATCGACAAGCTATTCCGAACGAAATATATACAACAACGATTCTGTTCAAGCACTGATGTGGAATACCGTTCGGACAAACAAAAGCGAGTTTGCGAACATTCGCCTATCGGTCGATTATCAAATCAACAGCAAGCAAACGCTTAGTTTTGGCGGCGAAATCGGACACAACTTGTGGCAAATGGACATGAATTCCGATTACACCGAAAGCCTTCAGGGAATAGAAAACAGCTATTACAAATCGGATTACACATCGAAATATCCTGGTCTTATCACTGGCGCCAACATCAAATACACTGCAATTCTCGACACTTCGGGTGGAAAATTCGAAATTGGAGTAGCCAATACTGGCTGGAGTGGCGATATTGCACTTGCGTCGAACACCTATTTGTCGAA
Source organism: Acetofilamentum sp. (assembly GCA_020720525.1). Taxonomy (GTDB): domain Bacteria; phylum Bacteroidota; class Bacteroidia; order Bacteroidales; family DTU049; genus GWF2-43-63. Next base: position 2,879 of record DYON01000070.1, on the reverse strand, counting down.
CAGCAGTTTCGAAACAATTGCTCCAACATCTGGAACCGATTATCTCGAAGATGCTGCTGTTTCGGAATATACTGTCAATATCGATTTTACAAAAATGCTGTTTCATAAAATTACCATGGAAACTGGCTACCAATACACTTATCGCCCATTCAATGGCGATTTCAAAGCACAGAATTTCGATGGCAGTACATGGAATATCGATTCGGACAAAACCACCGACGAATGGTTTCTGCAACGCAAAAATGCTGGCTATCTAATGCTTTCGCGACAATTCAAAGCTTTCGAAATGCAGGCTGGAATTCGTGCCGAAGACTATTATAGCGAGTTTTTTCTTGGCTCGGCAGCCTACACCGATGTTGTTTTGCACGACTTGTTCTGGTTTCCATCTGTTCATATCAGCAAAGCTTTTTCCGAAAAAAGTCGCTGGCAAGCAAGCTATAGCCGCCGCGTAAACTATCCGCAAGACTGGATGCTGGGTCCAACACCCATGTACAGCGACGGATTTTTATACCAAGAAGGAAATGCCGATTTGCGCCCCGAGTTGGTCGATTCGTACGAACTCACCCACATTCACATGATTGGCCAAGGAACAATGCTCAATCTAACAGCTTTCTATCGTCAGATAAACGGTGAAATTGCACGCACCATGACGGTTGACAATGCTGGAATATTGGTGGTTGGCTGGGACAACCTTTCAACAACTCGCTCTTATGGCTTAGAAACAGGCACCAACATCAAAATCAGCAAAGTGTTTTCGGCCAATTTGGCTGCTGGTGCATATGGTGTTCAAAACGATGGCGTTTTGTCGGGCGATACAGTGAGCAGCAGCGATATTTCGTGGAATGCCCGCCTCATGCTGAATGCAAAGGTGGCAAAATTCACAAGGCTTCAAATCACAGGTTTCTACAATGCAGCATCGTTCGAGCAGCAAGGCTATAGGAGTGCACAGGCTCTGGTTGGTCTTAGTTTGCGTCAAGATTTCATGAAGGGAAAATTCAGTGCTACACTCAATTGCAACGATATTTTCAACACCTTTCGCTACGAATACACCATCACCAATGCTGGCTACGACACATACATCGATTTTGTTCCAGAATATCCACGTATTTCGCTTGCTCTTTCGTGGAAAATAAACAACTACAAACCACAGCAAAACGCACAACAAAACATAAATCCCGCTGGAGGAATGTAGTAAATTATTGAAGAACATCTATGCACACCCCTGCATAGTTGGTTGGTTGGTTCCAAAAACAAAGGAGGCCGGATTCGTCCGGCTTTTTTATTACTGCACCGTCAAATACGGACTAATTTTTTGATAAACTTCGTCGGTAACAAGTGCCGATTTTTTAATATCGGTGAGCAACTGATAGTCGCCATGCTGCTTGCGGTAATTCACTATCGATAATGCAACATTGTTGCCTATATACGGATGATTGCGCAATTCGGTCAAATCGGCTTTGTTTACATTGATTTTGTTTACCAGATATGGATTTACAAACAATCGGGGACTAATGGTTGCATATTGCGCCGAGTCGAGCCCATACACTTCGCGAAGTTGCTCAATACTGATAAATCCATGAAGTATCGATCGGTAGGTAATAATTCGTCGCGACAACGATGGTCCAATTCCCTTTACTGCATCGAGAGCAGCACTATCGGCCGAGTTGAGCTCAACTGGAGCTGGCTCTTTGTATTCCTTTTTGTGATTGTTTGCCGTATAATCAATTTTCTCGGGCAGCAAAATGAATGGTTCAAGAACAGCATATTCACCTTCGCTTATCATATACATGCGCTTGAAATCGGATTTTGTTTTGAAAACGCCACCTTTTTGGCGAAATTTCATAATAGAACTGGTTTGTTTGTCGGTCAATCCAAGCTTAATCCACTCTTCGGTCGATAACAGATTTGGGTCGAAATTGAATGGGTCGAGTTTCGACTTGGTAGCCGACTGATTGGGGGCTTGAAGTGTAAAATCGACATTTTGTTTGTTGTTTTGCTCTGCAACAGCTTTCTCCCAACTCGAAATTTGCTGTTCAAACGCTGAAACATCGGTTTTCGATTTGTTGTTGCTCGATAAAGGAACAAAAAACGATAACAAAGGAAAAGCTACGGCAATAACCAACAAAATCCATATACCGATTTTTTCGGTACTCGATAAATTCAGAAATTCTTTGACAAACCTGAATTTGCTCATTGCTTAAGGAATACGTGCTATATGACCAAAATATTCACGTTCGGCTCTTTCGAAAGTGCGAACTGTAATATGATAAACGAAAACTTCAGTACTGGTTTCGTTAAAATCTTTGTTAATTACATTTCCATCCCAAGGCGTATTGATATCGGTAGTTCGAAAGACCAACTGCCCCGATCGGTTGTAAATGCGCATTTCGTAATACTCAATCGTGATTCCAGGGCCAGCTGGGGCAAACATATCGTTGCGACCATCGCCATTGGGCGAAAAAGCATTGGGAATAAACAGAAGAAAATCTTCGTTCAGATTCACTCCTTCATAAATGGTATCGGTTTCGTTGTCGAGAAACTCAGCTGCATATAGCGAAGGAATCGCAGCCAAACAAAACAATATAAGAATCAATTTTTTCATCAATTGCAAATTTAATACAAAGATACGTGTTTGCCGGAAATGGTTGCATGCGTAAAACAACCTGAATCGTATTTGTGATGAAACACCTCATTTTTATTTTGAAAGACGCTGCAAAATTGCTTGACAAAGCCTTTTTTCGGCGCTTTTTCAAAAGCATTTCGTTGTATTTTGTTGGATGTATGATGCAACGAACAGCAATTCAGCAATTAAATATTTCTTCTTATGTAATCAGATCTCCGCTATTATAGGCAATAAAAACCCCTGCTGATGATTTTTC
>DYON01000402.1 GCA_020720525.1 Acetofilamentum sp. | reverse complement strand
TGTATTTACAACAATTACCTGCGAGTAAACTGTGTCGTAGCAAACTCCATGATTAGCAGTCAGCATAACAGGATAAGTTCCAACTGTTGTATAAGTGTGAGAGGGGTTTTGCGTTGTTGCACTTCCACCATCACCAAAATTCCAATACCAATTGTTGGCGGCAGGAAACGAAATGTCGGTGAAATCGACTTGTCCGGAAGTGGCCAAATCGACCTGCGTGGCCGATTGCGAGATACCAGCAGCGAATGTTGAACAAGTGTCGAGCGCAAACATAGTTCCATGGTATTTAAACATGCCATCGTTTCCGTAGTTGTTGAACGAACCCGACCAGCCTATTTCGTTATTTGCAAATGCTATGGCCAAATGTTGGGTTGTGTCCATGCTTGCAAAGTCGGTCCAGTTGTGTCCACCGTCTTCGCTATATGCAATACCCATCAATGGAGTGGTGGCATCGGATCCTACGCAAGCCCAAGTGTCGGCTGTTCCTGGTACGTAACAAAAATCGCTGTTGTACCAATTGCCAAAAAAACTAATTTGTGTCCAGTTGGCTCCACCATCGTGTGTTTCCCATGCAGTGTACGGCGACTCGTTCATTTTGATGATTCCATCGTTAAGTGTTCGGAAAACAGGTTTGAATTGCTTGTCAGATGGAACTGGTGTGGTAAATACAATCCATGTAGCACCGTAGTCGTTGGAACGATATATCTTTGATTTGTTGGTAGTGAACCAAGCAGTGCTTCCAACAGCCGTTACATAACCTGTAACGCCATATTCGCCCGAAAGCGCAGCTGGAATATTGGCTAGGGCAACGATTGTCCAATTAGTTCCTCCGTTTACAGTGGTGTAAATTTCGAAACCGCCATGGTTGGGATCGCCCATACAAAAACCTGTATCAGCGTTCCAAAAATATACAACATTTGGAAAACCAGCGGGTGCTGTAAATGCGGCTGTGCTTTGTGGGTTCCATGTAACACCGCCATCGCTTGTTTTGAGTATTACACCACCTCCTGAGGTTGCATTGTAAATGGGAAACCATGCTGTTTGTGCGTCGATTCCGAAAATCATACTGGGCCCGTAGCCACTGTAACCACTCACAGTGCCGCTAGTCCAAGTGGTTCCTCCATTCGAGGTAGTGGTTGTTTCGAGAATGTTGTTGGTTGGAGTTACTCCATCGTAGCCACATGCCCACACAACATTGGTGTCAACAACCGATAGCGACCGTATTCCGCGCGATAAAGTAGGGAAGTTTGAACTTTGCATGGTCCATTGCGAAAAGGAAATTAGCGCAATAGCCATAAAACTTAAAAAAGTAATTGTTTTCTTCATGGTGATTTGATTTATTACAAAAGTAAAAATTATTACTTTAGGTGAGTATAAAATTCACATAGAAAAAATATAAGATGCAGATAATAAATAGGTATAAAGGAAATGCGCTTTTGTAAATAGCCTCATTATTAGCTTATTGTTATTATTGATTTTGGCTCTAATCTGTATTTGTGTGTTTAGTTTGATTTCGATGCATTGTTATACCAATTTGAAATATATGACAGTCCAAAGGACTTTTATATATTTCATCAATTGGTAAATGTCGACAGAATTAATTGGAATAAAATATAATTCTCGTCGGTATTAAAAGCGAAAATAGAAATAAGCACGAATTATTCGAATTATTTTCGCCTGCATCGAACTTTCCATTCTAATTACAAATAGTTCTATGGGATATTGTCATCCTGCATAGATGCTGAAACCAGTTCAGCATGACAATGCAGGATGAGTGTTTGGTTTATGCTAAGACCCTCCTTGCAGTCATTCTGAATTTATTTCAGAATCTCTCTTACTGCAAGGAAGATTTTTCTTGAATGAAACCATCAAACGATAATTATATCGAATGTTTCACCACGAATAAGCATCCTAATTCGTGGAGGCTGTCTCAAAAGTCTCGCTTAGGCACAAACAGAACATTCCACC
>DYON01000401.1 GCA_020720525.1 Acetofilamentum sp. | reverse complement strand
GTCCTCCGCGATTCTGTGTTTTGTATTCCGACAACAAGGTGCGTTTGATATATCCCATTCGACTAATGGTAATAACCACGCTATCGTTGGCAATGGTATCTTCGATTCTGAAATTTTTGCCTTGATAAACAATCTGCGTTTTGGGTTCATCGCCAAATCGAGCTTTGATGTCGATGAGCTCATCTTTGATGATTTGCATTCTGAGCTCTAAGTCTTCGAGCACTTTTTTCAACCAAGCAATACGCTCCATCAACTCGTCGTATTCGGCGCGTAGTTTGTCGCGTTCGAGACCAATGAGGCTGCGCAAACGCATATCGACAATTGCACGGGCTTGCAAATCGCTGAGCGAGAAGCGTTCCATCAAACGTTCGCGTGCTTCGTCAACTATTTTGCTCGAACGCATTATTTCGATTACTTCGTCGATGTTGTCGAGAGCAATCAGCAATCCTTCGAGAATATGAGCACGTTTTTCGGCTTCGCGCAATTCGAATTGCGTACGGCGAGTTACAACCTCGTGACGGTGATCGACAAAATGACGAATAAGGTCTTTGAGGTTCAGCATCATGGGCCGGCCTTTCACCAATGCGATGTTGTTCACATTGAATGCAGTCTGTAGTGGTGAATGCTGATATAGTAAGTTGATAATTACATTGGGAACTGCATCGCGCCGGAGGTCGAGAACAATGCGCATGCCATCGCGATCCGATTCGTCGCGAAGATCGGTAACGCCATCAATTTTTTTCTCGTTGACGAGGTCTGCAATTTTCTTGAGTAATTCTGATTTATTAACCTGATAAGGAATCGATTTAATCAGAATCTGCGTTTTTTTGTCGGTGTCTTCAACGGTTGCTTCGCCACGCATCACAATGCGACCACGACCTGTATGAAAAGCTTCGCGAACACCATCGTAGCCATAAATGATACCACCTGTTGGGAAATCGGGAGCCTTAATATACTTCATCAACTCGTCGATGGTAATATCGTTGTTTTCGATATAGGCAATAATGCCGTCAACTACTTCGGTAAGGTTGTGAGGTGGCATATTGGTTGCCATACCCACAGCAATACCACTTGCACCATTCAGAAGTAGGTTGGGTACTTTTGCTGGCAAAACTTTAGGTTCTTCGAGTGAATCGTCGAAGTTGAGCTGAAAATCGACAGTATCTTTTTCGATATCGGCCAACATTTCTTCGGCGATTTTACGAAGGCGCACCTCGGTATAACGCATTGCAGCAGGGCTGTCGCCATCGATAGAACCAAAGTTTCCTTGACCTTCAACCAGCGGATAGCGCAACGACCATTCCTGAGCCATACGAACCATAGCGTCGTAAACAGATGTGTCGCCATGTGGGTGGTACTTTCCAAGTACTTCCCCTACAATTCTAGCAGATTTCTTTGTCGGACGATTCGAAAAAACGCCCAATTCGTGCATTCCAAACATCACACGACGGTGAACAGGCTTCATTCCATCTCTTACATCGGGAAGAGCACGCGATACAATAACCGACATCGAATAATCGATATAGGCCGATTTCATTTGGTCTTCGATATTTACGCGTACAATTCTTTCGCCAGTGTTTTCAATTTCACTCATGTAAACAACTCTTTTTTAAATAGTTAACCCTGTGTGGGCTTCATTGCAAATAGCATGCGAAATTACAAAAAATTCCCATACTAAAAAATAAGTTGTCAACAAAATTTGATGCGAGTTGTAGTGCAATTATTAATCAGAAATGCAAAAATAATGAAAATAGCACTGTTTATCCGTAATCACGCTGCCAAAACACCTCTTTACGAATATAACCACGAATTTTACGAAAATTATTCCAATATTAATTACATCGAAAAACAATCCTCAATTGCAAGCAATTAATGATTGTTCACAAATTTCTTTCATAGATACAGTTGCAAGAATATCATTAGTGGTGCAAATGACGCTGTCTCAAAACAACAAAATGCGTTACGACATTC
>DYON01000069.1 GCA_020720525.1 Acetofilamentum sp. | reverse complement strand
TTTTTTCATATCTTTCTTTTTGCAGCTACAATATTTTCGGCAAATAACCAGAATCTGCAAACCATCGATTCGCTTCATCATTTGGTTGTAAAAGAAAAGTCGGAAAAGGCAAAAGCCTATTTGTATTCGCTTATTGCAGAAGAGTACTATTTCAACTACCCCGACTCGGCTCTTAAATACAGCTATTATGGCATGTTCTACAGCCATAAGAACAACGATATAACCGATTTAGCATTCTTTCACAATGTGATTGGGGTACTGTACAAAAACACATCACAATACGACAGTGCAATTTTTCACTACAACAAAGCGATAACTTACAATCTACGCGACACCTTTTATTCGGGAGTTGCAGCCAATCTCAACAATATTGGACAAGTTTACCTTCTCAAAGGCGACTACGACAAGGCCCTCACCAACTATATGAAATCGCTCGAAATATTTGAAGCTAAAAACGATACATTAAACATAGGTGAGCTTCATTCGAATATTGGAGCTTTGATGATTCAAATAAATGAATTCGATGCAGCCGAAGATCATTTTAATATTTCGCGCAAGCAATACATCATGGCAGGAGCCCAACTTCAAGAAGCATGGATCTTGTACGATTTGGGCAATCTCAAGCTAAAAAAGGGTAGACTCGATGAGGCTTTGATCTATTTCAACGAATCGGCCAAAGTTTGGGAAAAATTCGACCGTATTAAAGACTACCAAAACTGTATGCTTCGTATAGGCGAAATAATGATGATAAAAGGCAATTTCACCGATGCAGAAAAACTGTTTGCAAAGGCACGCGAAGTGCATTTGAGCATCGACAATAAGCAAGGAGTTGCCGAAAGCATGATGCTGATGGGTCAGGCTCAATTTCGACAAAAAAAATTCTCATTGGCAATTGCGAACCTTCGAAATTCGCTGAAACTTTCGACCAATTTCAATTCGAATAAAATGAAGCTCGATGCATACTTCGACTTGTATCAATGCTATAAAGCTACCAACCACCGCGACAGTTCGCTTTTTTTCTTGGAGCAATACAAATTGCTAAACGATACTATTTTTAGCGAGAGCAAAAACCAGATGATTGCTGAATATCAGATTAAGCTCAAGCTGAATACCAAGGAAGTAACAATAAAACAACTTCAGGACAAAGCTCAACGCCAACAGCTCATCAACGAAAACATTTCACTTAAGAATCAACAAAACAAAATGGGCATTTATGCTCTTATTTTTCTGGTTCTTATTACCATTTTGTTTCTATACTCATTATTCAGAAGAAACAAAAAAACCAACATTCTGAATCAGGAGCTCAAAACAGCACTTAAAGAACGAGAAGTGCTTATTCGCGAAGTACATCATCGGGTGAAAAACAATTTGCAGATTATTTCAAGCCTGCTCAATCTTCAGTCCGAAAAAACCGAGGGTCGAAGCGCAAAAGAAATTCTTCAAATAAGTCAAAGCCGCATTGAAGCGATGAGTATGATTCACGAAAACCTGTATAAATCGGCCAATTTGAGCGAAATCAGTTTTCGCGACTATGTCGACAATCTTTGCAAATATATCGAGACTTCGTTTAGTCTTTCAGAAAAAGGGATTGATTTGCATCGGCAAATCGACAACATCGAAGTAGATATCGACCAACTCGTGCCCTGTGGACTCATTATGAACGAATTGGTTACCAACAGCATCAAACATGCATTTGAAGGAGTGAGCGAAAAGCGTATTAGTATTATTTGCACTCAATCAAATCATATGGTACGAATTAAGATTAGCGACAACGGAAAAGGTTTACCCGAAGACTTCGATGTATCGAAAACCAAATCGCTTGGAATGAGGCTATCGCAGGGACTTGCTCGCCAATTAAAATCGGAACTTAAAATCGGAAACAATCAGGGTTTTGAAGCCTGGTTTGAATTCAAAAACGAGACAAAATGACAAACGAAACAAAAAACATTCTGATCATCGAAGATGAATTTTCGATTGCAATGGACATGGAAATGCGTTTAAAAAATATGGGCTACAATATTGTTGGAATTGCCAACAGCTACAACGAAGCATTACCACTTTTGCTCGAAGCCGACATCGATATTGCTCTGCTCGACATCAACCTAAACTCCGAAAAATCGGGAATCGACTTGGGAAAGCTTATTCGCGACAAATTCAATATTCCCATCATGTTCATTACAGCCTATACCGACCCAAAAACATTTGCCGAAGCAGCCGAAGCAGAGCCAATGGGTTTTATAACTAAGCCCGTTAAAGATGCCGATTTGCGCAACAATATTGAACTTGCGTTGGTCAAATTCAAACAAAAAGTAGCATCAAATCCCGAAATTGAAACCGCAAATAATCGGATTTTTGTAAAAGACAAAGGCATACTCAAACAAATTAACATCGACGACATTTTGTGGCTCGAAGCGCTCGATAACTATACTGTTCTTCACACATCAAGCGGAAATCATATTGTACATGCATTTCTTAAAGATGTGCTTTCGAAGCTTGGCGGCCCATTTGTACGCATTCACCGCTCGCATGCTGTTGCATTGGCAAAAATATCGTCGGTTGAAGACAACCTGGTTTATATTGGTAAAGAATTTCTTATTGTTAGCCAAAACTACCGCAACGATTTGATGGAACGCATGAATATTCTATAATCAAGCCTTCAACGTCTATTTTATAAACTATTTCAATAATTGTCTGTCCTTAGGTTAACAAACGGACAGGAAAATTATTATTAGCAAAAATATGGTTCAGTAAAGTACAAATCAATTGCTATATGCTTTTGAAAGAAAAAGTCAAATTCAACAAATCGCATAAAACTTCACCCTTCCATTTTTTAGTTTCACCCCAATTTTAGCATCTCTTACCAATAACGCAATTATTTTGAAATGCAGCGGAACTACATTTACTTATTAAAACTTCAAAAACCAGCAATTATGAAAACGAAAAATCTCATTTGGACTATGGCACTGAGCTTCCTGATGGCAGTACCAGTTGTAAATGGTCAAATCAACAAAATCCAAAACGCCAAGGACAAAATCACCAGCGGAAATTCTGGCAAAAAGGATAAAACCGACGAACCTAAAACCGAAACAAAAAACATGGACGAAAACAACAACACAGGCGAAACAAAAAACGCCGCAGCATTAGACCCAGGCAAAGGTTACTTTTACACTGGTTTCAAATCGAACGATTTCAAAAACGAAGTGAATATTGGCGACGATCTTTATGTGCGCATGGAATTGGGAAAAACCATGATTGAAATTGCACAGGAAAAAGGTCTTGGCGTTACTTCGTGGGCTTATGGCTATGTCACAGTATATATTGATGGCAACAAATCGTTTACAACCAAGCCATACAGCTTTGCCAGCAATATTTCGAAAGTCTGGACTTATATCAATCTTCCTTTGAATGTTGGTCCCGATTTCATGAAACAGATCGAAAGCGACCAATCGATGCTCGAAACAGAGCAAGATATTTGGGTATTTCAGCAATTATTTCAAGAAAAAGGTCTTGTAAGACTTTACACCGAATCGGCTATGGCCTCCATGGCATCGGGAGGAAACCACACCGTAAAAGTAGAATTTGGTCTTAGCGACAGCGATAGCAAAAAAGAACCCGATTTTGTAGCTGCAGTAGGCGAAGTGAAAATAACTGTTGATGCAGCTGGAGCAGCCAATCTTGCTGAAAATGGACCAAAAAACCTACGTCCCCTTTCCGAAGATAAAAAAGGTAAATTCGTTCCATCGAGTCAGTCGTTTACAATTGGCAATGGTGAATTAACTGTAAACCTTGAATTGCCACAGGCTCCTAAATATTATAATATGAAATGGTGCAAAGCCTCGAGTTGCGATTACGATCATGGCGACATCAATTTCTATCTTTCGATGGACAATGAACCTTTGGCTGCATGGACAACAACATTGTGGGAAGCAGATTATGAATCGAACAAATCGTTCAGCTTTGTTATTCTACCAAAAAACGATCAAGGCATCAATTTTACAGAAGGCAGCTTCAACAACAGCAAGCTTTTCAAAAGCACCAATCCAGTAGTTTACAACATGTTCGATCTGATTTATAGCGGAAAACTTACTCCTGGAACACATAAGCTTAAAATTAAAGCCTATTCACAAGAAACTGTTCCATACGAAGCTTCGTACGAATTTGCTGACAGTTACTTCAGCCAATGGCCTGCAATTGCAGAAATTGTTATCGACATTGTAGTTACCGAGCAAGGCCGCGCTACCACTATCAATAGTAGTGAAGCGAAAAAATTAAATCATGCTGGAGGCGAATGGGCTACCGTTGATTCGCAATTAAAAAATGGCAATACAGGCAATCCACAAATTGAATTAATTGATGTTGCAACAACTTCTCAATGGAAAGTGGTAACCAATTCACTTGGTGCTATCCTTTACAGAACGTGCAAAGCTGATGTGATTTATAAATGCGAAAAAGGATGCCGATTATTCAAAAACGTCGAAATAAAAGAAGATTATAGTGGTGGCGAAACTTATGGAACACCATACTTCAACGAAAGAATCGATATGTACTTTGAGCTCAATTCAGTTCATGTACCCGTTCCAGAATCAAAAATAAAATAAATCAAACAATGATTAAGAAGGAAGCATTATTCATATACCATTGAAATTGCTTCCTTCTTTTCTTAAACAAAAACAAAACAATGAAAACCTCCAAACTGATTTTTACAGCTATGATTCTTATATCAATTTTGTCATCAAGTTGCGGAAGCGATAAAAAAGCAAACGACAATAAAAACGATGAGCCAGCAACTGCTTCTCCAAAAGAAAGAGTAGATGGAAAATGGAAAATTGTGAAAGCCACTGGCGAGTTTGCAAGCATGAACATAGGAACAACCTACACATTCGAAGGAACTGAAAAGCTAAGTACCAAACTTGGCATCATTGAATCGAAAGGAAAAATTGTGAATATCGACGATTCCACATTTGCTGTACTTTTCGAAGGCATGCAAAACAATTCCAATTTCAGCTATCATTTTGAAGGAGAGAATTTGATATTAGAGCCTCAAAATTCGGGACAGATTTTCACTCTCGAAAAGCAATAAAAACAAACTAAAACAACTTTTATACCAGCATCAAAATAGAAGAAAATGTTATCACAGGATTGAAACAAATCCTGTGATAGCTAAATGCCGCTGGTATGCTGGTGCCAGTGGCGTTTTTTCGCAACAACAAATCAAAACAAAAATGAAAACAAAACTAAAAATCTGGATAATCCTTCTTTTCGCATCTGCATTTGCTCATGCGCAAGGATGGACCGAAACGGGAATTGGGCTTCCATCTCCGTATGCAAATAGCACAAACTACAATTTTGGTAATAGCGTAGCAATTGATGGAAATTATGCAATCGTGAGCGCACCCAATGCCGATAAATACAAAGGTAAAGTATTTATTTTTGAGCGTATTGGCGGGATATGGCAGAATATTGCAGAGCTAACCGCTTCGGATGCTATAGACTACGACTTCTTTGGCTCATCGGTTTCTATTTCGGGCGATGTAGCTGTGGTTGGTTGCAAATTCGACGATGTTGGAAATGCCAACACGGGATCGGTTTATGTTTTTGAAAAGCCTGTTACGGGATGGACTTCTATGACAGAAACAGCAAAACTCTCGGCATCGGATGCTGATATGGACGACAATCTTGGAATATCGGTTTCTATTTCGGGCGATGTTGTGGTTGCTGGAGCACACAACAACGACGACAACGGCACCAATAGCGGCTCGGCTTATATTTTCGTAAAATCGGGCAGCAATTGGGTTTCGGCAACCGAAACAGCCAAACTTCTTCCTTCGGATGGAGCAGCTTACGACGTCTTCGGATTTAGCGTTTCCATTTCTGGCAACAGCGTTGTTGTTGGTGCATATCAAGACGACGACAATGGTTTCAATAGTGGATCGGCCTATCTTTTCGAAAAGCCCATAGCCGGCTGGGTCAATGGAACTGAAACAGCAAAACTTACTCCCAACGACGGGCTTGCTTCTGATAATTTCGGGTATTCTGTTGCCATCTCGGGCGATGCGGTGGTTGTGGGCTCGCATCTTTCAGATCAAATTTGGACAGACAATGGTTCGGCATACGTGTTTGAAAAACCAGTATCTGGCTGGGTTTCGACAACTCAGACAGCTCGATTAATGCTTTCAAATGCATTATCGTATCAAAATTTTGGCAATTCTGTTGCAATATCAGGAAATAATATTGTGGTTGGAGCCAACAATTTCGATGTACAAGGATGCTCTTTCATTTTCACCAAGCCAATTTCAGGTTGGGTTGACGCAACCCAAACGGCAAAAATTAATGCATCGGATGTAAGCTACAGCGACAAACTTGGCGTATCTGTTGCCATTTCGGGCAATTTTGCTATATCTGGTGCTTTTATGAACGATAGTTTGGGAACAGATGCGGGTTCGGCTTATATTTACGAAATGCCTGTTTCGGGTTGGGTTGATGCAACTGAAAATATCGAGATATTTCCCACAACAGTAATCAGTAATTTGAATGATGAGTTAGGATTTGATGTTGATATTTCTGGCACTTATGCGGTCGTTGGAAATCATCATTACAAAAACAAAACTGGATGTGCCTCTGTTTATCATTTTAATGGATTCTCATGGGATAAAGTTGCTTTACTAACAGCTTCGGATGGTCGTCAGGAAGACGAATTCGGATGCGCAGTCGCAATAGATAGCAATGTGATTGTGGTAGGTGCAAAATATGGAGATGGTGTATTCAACAAAACAGGAGCAGCCTATCTTTTCGAAATGCCAATTTCGGGCTGGATCGATATGACTGAAACCGCCAAACTAACGTCTTCGGAAGGAAATTTTAACGATGCTTTCAGTGCTGCTGTTGATATTGATGGCGAAATAGTAGTTGTTGCTAGTCCTCAAGATGGTGAAACAGGCACTTCGAGTGGTTCGGTTTTCATTTTCAAAAAGCCAGTTTCGGGTTGGGCAAATATGACACAAAGCGCCAAGCTCACTCCTAACGATGGTGCCGCATACGACAATTTCGGCAATTCTGTAGCTATTAAAGATTCGCTTATAGTAATTGGAGCATTCGGAGACGATGTTTCATTCAGCAATCAAGGCTCGGCATACATTTTTGTTGAGCCTGCTACTGGTTGGGCTAATATGAATCAAACCGCAAAATTACTTGCTTCGGACGGCGCTATCAACAACAACTTCAGCACAAGTATTGCTATAAATGGCGACATTGTTGCCATTGGAGCGGCGTATACCGATTTACCAGCATCGAACTGTGGTTCTATTTATCTATACCAAAAACCAGTAAGTGGCTGGGTGAATGCAACAGAAACTGCGAAACTAACTGCTTCGGATGCTGCCTCGAACGACGATCTTGGATTTTCAATTACCATGTCGGATACCACAATTATGGCAGGGGCAAATCAACCAAACCTCAAAGGAAAAGTGTACGTATATCAAAAACCAGTGGCTGGCTGGGTGTCTGCTACACAAAATGCAATCCTAACTGCTTCGGATGGTATAAACTCCGATAATTTCGGCAATGCAATTGCCATGGAAAACGGTCATGCCATTATTGGTGCATATCAGAACGATGACAACGGAGCAAACAGCGGTTCAGTATATTTCTTCCGCAATATCGCGCAAGCAGCAACAATTACACTTGAACCTGTTGACAACGAAAATGTATGCGCGAATTCTACAGCTGTTTTTCAAACAAACGCCAGCGATGCAACCAGCATTCAGTGGCAACACAGCTTTAACTATGGTGTTTCATTTTCCAATATCGTCGATGATGGTTTAATGTACTTTGGGTCTCAAACAACAACTCTTTCCGTTGCAACAGAATTGTGGCTAAACGATTGTCAGTATCGCTGCATTGTGTCTAATCCACTGGGAGCCGACACCAGCTATGCTGCTGTGCTTACAACCGATGCCATCAGTCCAGTTATCACCAGCACTCACAGCGACCAAATCATTAGTGCAGAAGCCAACTGCGAAGCGCTGCTACCCGATTACACTTCAACCATTGTGGCTACAGACAATTGCACCAGCACTCTCAACATTGCGCAAGCGCCATCGGCAGGCAACACCATTTCTGGAATCACCAATATTGTTACCATTACAGTAAGCGACGAATACACCAATTATTCAGAAATTACATTCAATGTTGCCGTCGTTGACGATGCCGCTCCAACAATCACTTGCATTGGAAATCAAAACGTGGAACTAACACAAGGACAATCGTACTACACCGTTGCTGGGAGCGAATTCGATCCCATTTCGGTGGACGATAATTGCGGCGTCGATTTGGTGACCAACGATTTCCATTCCACTTCAACACTGGCCAACGCACAACTGCCCATTGGGACAAGCACCATCGAATGGGCCGTTACCGACAACGAAGGAAACGCCTCCATTTGCAGCTTCGATGTCACCGTGAATGCTTTTGTTGGAATATCGGAGTTGAAAACAAGCTATATCAGTATTCTTCCAAACCCAACAAGTGGAAACATTACTATTGTGAGTGGAAACTTTGCTATTGAAACTCTAACAATAAGTGACATTGCAGGAAAAACAATCATGATGTTTTCAAACTTAGAATCGGGCAATCAAATCGACCTTTCGATGCTCGAAAATGGTATCTATTTTGTTCATTCAACTACAAGTATTGGAGTACATACCACTCGAATAGTAAAAGAACCTCTTTAATACTTTTTGCGAAGTGTTTCATTAGCAAAAGTTAATCCGATGGTCAAAAATCTTTTTTTTAATTTCGTCCAAGCAAAGCATCAACGGCATTTTGCACTTGAATGGTTTTTGAACCAACTTTGATTTCCTCGTTCGGGTCGAGTGTAACCACTTTCATGTTGTTGCAGTTCAAATACTCCGAAGCCTCTATCAGTGCAGCTATTTCGCGTTTGCGCGTGTCGGGCGACGAAAAATCGTAGCACGATTGAATTAATGCAGCAGGCTTGTCGCGATCGAGTACCACAAAGTCGCACTCCTTGTTTTTTTTGTAAAAATAGAGTCCTCGCATGAAGGGTGCTGACCGCCGATGGTGGATGAATAGTGTGTTTTCGAGCAATTTGCCGCTGTCTTCGCTGCTGGTTTGTTTCAGGGCTTGAAGAAAGCCATTGTCGATAAAATAAATTTTCCGTTCATTGGCCAATTCTGTTTTTAAAACCGAATTGTCGAATTTACCTAGTCGCTGTGTGAAATTGATGGCTTCTAGCTGCTCAGCGAGTTCGTACAAGAAGTTTTTATCGGTTTTTAATCCTGCCAATTTTATTTCGTTGTATATTTTGTTAATCGATGTAGGGCTGGTGTGATTGGACAGCAGCCGTGAAACAAAATATTTCAATACTGGTATATTTTTCACCTGATACCTTTCTATAAGGTCGCGGTAGAGCATAACATGGTAATATTCCTGTATGGTTTGGGGCAAGTGACGGTATTGATTCATCACCAGCTCGGGAAGTCCTCCAAAGCGCATGTATTCGTTGAATCCATTGTTGAGCAATGCTTTTGTTGCTGTGTCGTGGACGTTTGTGTCGATGTTTTTAAAGCGACAATACTCCGAAAAGGACATAGGAAACACTTCGAATTGAAGCGAACGACCACGCAGCGATGTGGCGATATCGGTAGCCAGCAGCTTCGAATTGGATCCGCTGATGTATATTTTTTTGGTCACACCATCGTAAACGCGCCGCACAAATTGCTCCCATCCATCGGCCATTTGTACTTCATCGAAAAAGAGATAAACGTCCTGCAGGTCGATTTTGGGAAACAACTCGCGGTAGGCTTGGAGAATGAGGTCGAGCTCATCGCGATTAAGCTGCAAGCGTTCATCGTCGAAACTCAGAAACAATATCTGCGTTTTCGACACACCATTTTTGATTAATCGGTTGATGGTGTCGAATAGCACAAATGTTTTTCCCGAACGGCGCACACCGCACACCGATATCACCTTTTCGCAATCGATGGGCAACTCCTCGTCGCGCGCAAAGATTTTCGAGGGCAGCTTTTTCTGAAAATCAAGGATCAGACTTTGCAAAATTTCTTTCTGATTTACCATAGCGCTTCTTCAATATTCCGACAAAGATACAATATGTTTCTTGAAATTCCAAACAATAATCAATTAAATATCTTTAATTTACGGAAAGAAGTACTAAATGTTTCTTTAAAATACGGAAAGAAATAGTTATAGTGTATTGGATATACGGAAAGAAAATCGATTTAAATTCCCTTTTCTTACACGATAATCAAAACAGAAAACACTAAAACGACAACTTCAAATCGCTCCAAAATTGATTGCGAAGTTCGAGCCATTTCATGGCCGAGGCGCGATAGAAATCGGCGGTGTATTGCGTCAGATATTGACGGCAGAGCTGAGTTGGATTTCCTGCAGCAGCATTTTTCTTGTCTTGTTTAAGCAACTCGGCAGCATGAGCTTCGACGGCAGCCAGTTCGGTGAAAGCTTTGTCTTCGTATTGCATCAGCGCTGGCTCAATGAGTTTACGTCCATCGCCCCAGCGAACAGTGCCCAATCGGTTGGCCTGTCTGTATTGCCAATGGGCCGATTGTTCGTTGAAATTGAATTGCCCTGAATAGTTGAAAGATGCAGGCAGCGACAAATTGCCGCAAAAAATGGGAATTCGTGGGCTTTCGGCCGGATTGTCGAACGAAAGCCACGCAATACCACCAAACTCATCGGGCAAATTGCTCCGCAGCTGAGCTACAAAACTATAGGCGCACCAGGCCACAGCATCTGTACGTTTGAATTCGACCGCTTTGGGATTCTGGTAGTTTAGCATGCCCATCATTTCGCGTCTCATCCACGGATTGGCATAAGGCGAGGTTACGGTGTCGTTCACCATTTTGCCACTATCGTTTTTTACCTGAACAATCATTTTCAGATTTTGGGTCATATCCCAAGGTGTTCCTTCAAAAGTGGATCGGAGCAGCGCCATCACGTATCGAACATCGACTTTTTTCTCGGGTTTCACCGAAAATGGAAGTTCTTCGGCTTCGTAATCAAGTTTGAGCGATGGTGCGAAGCTGGAGAGAATAAAATATTCGCGAATCTGAAAGGGCTTGGCTCCACTGTAGGCTTTCCAAAATTTGAAAGGCTCGGCGCCATCCCATAGTTTCATTTTTTTGGCTACGTCGAACACGTTTTCGGAGGCCATAAAATAGTCGGGTTTCGACAAATCGATCTGGCTAATGCGGCTGATGTTGGCACACACGCCCACATGGTCGTCGGGAATGCGTTGTGCAGCCCAAACTGCACCAATTTGGTCGGGTCCTTCGCCAAAAATCTCGAACACCCATACTTCATTG
>DYON01000400.1 GCA_020720525.1 Acetofilamentum sp. | reverse complement strand
CACTCGCCGACTTCGGTCGCAAAGAACTCGACATCGCCGAAAAAGAAATGCCCGGCCTTATGGCAACAAGAAAAAAGTACGGCGCTTCCAAACCTTTGCAAGGAGCAAAAATCGTTGGATCATTACACATGACAATTCAAACAGCTGTGCTTATTGAGACACTTGTCGCTTTGGGAGCACAGGTAAGACGATCGTCATGTAATATTTTCTCCACACAAGACCACGCTGCTGCTGCCATTGCAAAAGCCGGCATTCCAGTCTTTGCACGAAAAGGAGAAAGTTTGGAAGAATATCGACGATGCGTGAGACAAACATTTGATTTTGACGGTGGACCAAATATGATTTTGGATGATGGAGGTGATGCAACTATGCTCGTACACAAAGGAGTCGCTGTAGAAAAAGATCCATCACTTTTGGACCAAACATGCGACAACCACGAAATGCAAATTCTTATGAACGTACTCAAAGAAGACTACAAAAAAAACCCACAATTTTGGACAAATATCGCAAAAAACATACAATGAGTATCAGAAGAAACAACAACAGGTGTCCACAGATTGTACCAAATGCACAAAAAATGAGAACTCCTCTTCCCTGCCATCAATGTCAACGATTCTGTCACCAAATCAAAATTTGATAATCTCTACGGGTGCAAAGAATCTCTTGCCGACGGTATCAAAAGAGCAACAGACGTAATGATTGGAGGAAAAATAGTTGTAGTTTGTGGCTACGGAGACGTAGGAAAAGGATGCGCACACAGCATGCGCAATTTTGGAGCAAGAGTAATTGTGACCGAAATAGATCCAATCTGCGCACTACAAGCTGCAATGGAAGGGTTTGAAGTAACAACAATCGAAGACGCACTTCCTGAAGCAAATATTTATGTTACCACAACAGGAAATACCGATATTCTCACTCTCGAACACATGAAACATATGAAAGACCAGGCAATTATTTGCAATATCGGTCACTTCGACAATGAAATCCAAGTCGACGCACTCAACGAATACAAAGGAGCAAAAAGACTCAATATCAAACCACAAGTTGATAAATATATCTTCGATGACGGACACGAAATTTTCTTGCTCGCAGAAGGAAGACTTGTCAATCTCGGCTGTGCTACAGGACATCCAAGTTTTGTAATGAGTAATTCATTCACCAACCAAACCTTGGCACAAATTGAGTTATTTACGAAGAAATACGACATTGGTGTCCACATTTTACCAAAACATCTCGACGAAGAAGTTGCAAGATTACACCTCGAAAAACTATGAGTAAAACTCACGGTTCTTTCTGAAAAACAAGCAACATACATCGGCGTCGACGTCAAAGGTCCATACAAAGCAGATCATTACAGATATTAATATATGAGTTTAATTTTTCTTTGTCATTCCCGCGTAGGCGGGAATCCATACTCGTTTAGTGGATCCCCGCATTCGCGAGGATGACAATTAATTTTACATATATATAAAGCGTGAAAACTATTTCTCAACAAAAAGAAATATTGAGACAACATATGAAACGTATTGTACGCTGATTTTCTCCTGACTATATCCAACACACATCACAAAAAATAACAGACACAATCATCACGAAATATCTAGACGTTCACCGTGTCCGATTTGTGTTTGTTTCTTTTCCCGATGAAGTACACACCGACCGCCTTATACAGATTTTGCATGCACACAAAAAAATTGTATGTATCCCTCACATGGAGTGAAAAAACATGCAGATTGTGCTAGAAAAGTCACATGAAATCTATACAGGACCAATCGATATCACAATTACGCCATGACTCGCTTTTGACAAAAAAAATAATAGACTCGGTAGAGGCGGCGGGAATTACGACGCATTTTTTGCACAACATCCAGAAACAATCAAATGCGGCATATGTTTTCGCGAGCAAATTAGAGAAAAAGTTCCGACAGAAAATCATGATATACCAGTACACGAAGTAGTGACAGCATAAAAT
>DYON01000068.1 GCA_020720525.1 Acetofilamentum sp. | reverse complement strand
AAAAGAAATTTATTTTCTTTCGGATCGCGACAGAGCCATGAATTTGTTTTGCTACGACACCGAAAGCAAAGCCACACGAAAAGTAACCAATTTCACCGACTACGACATCAAATTTCCGTCGGCAAGTGGAAACGAAATTGTATTTGAAAAAGGCGGATTTTTGTATGTGTTCGATGTTATCAGCCAGAAAGCTAAAAAAGTTACCATTCAGATAGCCAACGACTTAAATTTTAGTCGCGAAATTATTGCAGACGCATCAAAGAATATTCAATCGGTAAGTTCAGCTCCAGGTGGCGAACGCCTTGTGGTTGGAGCTCGCGGCGAAGTATTTTCGGTTCCTGTAAAAAGCGGCGTAACCCGCAATATTACTATGAATTCGGGGGCAAACGACCGCAATGCAGTTTGGTCGCCCGATGGTAAAAATATTGCTTGGATCAGCGATAAAAGTGGTGAATTCGAAATATGGATGCAAGCTCAAGACGGCAGCAGCGATGCAATTCAGCTAACCAAAAATGCCGACAGCTATTATTTTTCGATAGACTGGTCGCCCGATAGCAAAAAAATACTTTTCAGCGACAAGAAGCTGCGCTTGCGGTTTGTTGATATTGAAACAAAAAAAATAAGCGAAGTGTCGTCGAACGGAGTTTGGGAATACAACGATTTTTCGTGGAGTCCCGACAGCAAGTGGATTGTTTATACCGAGCCACAAAAAACTGGCATGAATCAAATCGTTCTGTACGAAATTGCAACTGGCACCAAAACCGCTGTTACCGACACATGGTACGAATCGTACAATGCTCATTTTAGCTACGATGGCAAATATTTATTGTTTGTAAGCGATCGCGATTTCAATCCAACTTATAGCCAAACCGAGTGGAATCATGCCTACACCGACATGTCGAAAGTTTATTTAGTTACACTCAATAGTGCTACACCCAATCCGTTTGCGCCCGAAAACGACGAAGTTGTTATTGACGAAAAGCCGGCAACAACCGAATCGAAACCAGCAGAAGCTGCATCGACCGATATAATTGTAAGCACCAACAACATACAAAACCGCATTGTTGCTTTGCCTATCGAAGCATCGAATTATTGGGGCGTTGAAATGATTGACCAAAGCATTTATTACAATCGTCGTGGAAAAGGCGACGAAAAAACACGTCTGATGGTGTACGATCTCACAACACGCAAAGAAGCTACGCTGGGCGAATTCGATGGTTTTCAGATTACCGCCAACGGAAAGAAAATGATGATTCGCAAAGACAAAAACTACTATGTAATTGATTTGCCCAAATCGGAAATCAAGCCCGACAAGAGTGTTTCTTTTGCCGAACTCAAAACGAAATTAAATCGGCAGCAGGAATGGAGCCAGATTTATTTCGAAGCATGGCGTCAAATGCGCGATTTCTTTTATGTGTCGAACATGCAAGGTGTCGATTGGGTAGCCGTTCGCGATAAATACGCAGTGCTACTTCCTTATGTAAACAATCGTCACGATTTAAACTATGTGATTGGCGAGTTAATTGGCGAGCTCAATGTGGGTCATGCTTACATTGGTGGCGGCGATTGTCCTCAACCCAAACGAATAAATACAGGATTGCTGGGTGCTGTTGTTGCTCTCGACGCATCGGGATACTTCAAGGTGACCAAAATCTTACAAGGAGCCAATTGGAGTTCCGAATTGCGCAGTCCGCTCACCGAAATGGGCGTCGATATAAAAGAAGGTGAATTCATTATTGCTATCAACGGCATAAAAACAAATACCGTTGCCGATATTTATCAACTATTGGTCGATAAAGCTGGTGTTCAAGTGGAAATGTTGGTCAACAGCAAACCAACCGATAAAGGAGCCCGAAAAGTGGTAATTGTTCCTTTGGCATCGGAATCATCGTTGTATTACTACAGCTGGGTTCAACACAATATTGAAGTGGTTGATAAAGCTACCAACGGACAAGTTGGCTACATTCACATTCCCGATATGAGCGTGGCAGGTTTGAACGAATTTGTGAAATATTTCTATCCACAACTAAGCAAAAAGGCACTTATTATCGACGATCGTGGCAACGGTGGTGGCAATGTTTCGCCTATGATTATGGAAAGATTAATGCGTATTCCAACACGAGCCAACATGGCTCGCAATGTAACAGTTACTGGGCAAACGCCAACTAAACTTGTGTTGGGACCCAAAGTTTTGTTGCTCAATCAGTATTCGGCATCCGATGGCGATTTGTTTCCTTATGCATTCAAAAAGCACGGACTGGGAAAAACCATTGGAATGCGCAGCTGGGGTGGTGTTGTTGGAATTCGTGGCACATTGCCATTTGTAGATGGAACTGTGTTGAATAAACCCGAATTTGCAAGCTATTCAAGCGATGAAAGCGAATGGATTATTGAAGGATATGGTGTTGACCCCGACATTGAAGTTGACAACGACCCTTATTTAGAGTTCATTGGCACCGACACACAGTTGCAAAAAGCAATTGAAGTTATTCTCGAGGAGCTGAAGAATTACAAACCGCTTCCCGACATTCCCGAAGGACCCGATAAAACAAAATAAAAGCACCAACAAAGCGTTTGTATTTTGTCTCTATTACCCAATGTCATGCTCGAACAACTGAAAAACAAGGTTTTTGTCAAAGCACTCCAAAAGCGCCAGCTAAAAGTGAAGCGCGAAATTTGCAATCGAAGTTTCGACGATTCAATGTCGTTTTTATTATTGTTCGACTGCACAACAGAAGAACGATACAACCAGTTTTCGCGCGTTTATGCAGCATTGCAATTGCATGGAAAAACGGTTCATGCTATAGGATTTCATGGGTTACAGATTACCCCACAATGGTGTATGCCATCGCTGCATATAGAAATGATTGGCAAAAACGATATTACCAAATCGGGAATTCCCAACTCGAAAACAATCGACGATTTGCTTCTGCATCCATTCGATGTTTTAATAGACCTAACAAGCTGCCTTCATCAGTCGATTCGTTGGATTGCAACTTTATCGGCAGCACAATTTAAAATTGGAGTTTCAACCGAAAATTGTTCACAATTGTACGACCTCAGCATCGATTCGGGCAAAGCGATTTCGCAAGAGGAGGTAATGAAGCTGACTCACGACTATCTTAACATGTTAAAAAACAAACCAGTATGATATCCTTACGCGGACTTGGAGTAGCCCTTGTAACACCATTCAACAGCTATGGAGCCATTGACACCAACGCTCTATTGAAGCTTGTCGATCACGTGGTTGAAGGCGGAGTCGATTACATTGTTCTTTTCGGTACCACTGGCGAGTCGCCAACGGTTAGTCTTCTCGAAAAGCAAGATGCACTGCGACTAGTTTCGGCTCATTTGAACGGAAAAGTTCCTGTGGTAATGGGATTTGGTTCCAACAACACCACCCAACTGATTGAAGAAATGAATCTCTTCGATTTCACGGGTGCTTCGGCAATACTTTCGGTTATGCCCTACTACAACAAACCGAATCAAGAAGGAATGTATATGCATTACAAGTCGATAGCCGAAAAAGCTCCTCTTCCTGTAATTTTGTACAATGTGCCAGGCAGAACAGTGGTGAATATGGAACCAGCCACCACAATCAGATTGGCAAACGATTGCAAAAACATCATTGCCATAAAAGAGGCAACCGACAATATGGATCAGGCAATGGATTTGTTGCATCAAAAACCAGCTGGTTTTCAAATGGTTGCAGGCGACGATGCTTTAGCTTTGCCATTTATAGCATTGGGTGCCGACGGCGTTATTTCGGTTATTGCCAATGCCTATCCAAAAGAATTTTCGAAAATGGTTCATGCCTCTTTGGCAGGAAATTTCGAAGAAGCGCGTAGGTATCACTATTTATTATTGCCAATTATGCACAAATTGCTCAACATGGGCAATCCAAGTGGAATTAAAGCCGTAATGCACATCAAAGGCTTGATTGAGCATGTTTTTCGCTTGCCAGTACACCCAGTAAGCGAAGATAAATTTAAGGAAATTGTTGATACTGTGCAATTAACAGAAAAAAGCATTGCATAGACAACGTTTTCGGATATTTTTAGTCTATTAGGAAATTCATTGCACCATGAAATATTATTTCACATTGATTGGGCTGTTTCTAATTTTAGTAATAACGGCACAAAATACAGCTACGAGTCAAAATGTGCAAGCATCGCAAATTTTGCAGGATCGTGGCGAGATAGTTGTCAAATTCACAGTATTGTCTAAGGCTCAGATTAATGAAGACCTTACACACATCATGTCGATTGACAATGTAAAAACACTTTCCGGTGGACAAGGCTACGAAGTGATTGCTTATGCAAATGCGATTGAATTTCAAACATTTATCACTAGAAATATCCCTTATGAAATAATCCCAAAGTTACAACCAAAATCATTGACAATGGCTACGACAGTAGCTGAAATGGCAGCTTGGGATCGATATCCAATATATAGTGTTTATGAGCAGATGATGGCAAATTTTGCCAGTAATTATCCGAATTTATGCAATATAGACACAATCCTAGCCTCTACACCTTCTGGGAATTATCGAATCTTAGTCGCGAAAATTTCCGACAATGTGAACACAGCGGAAAATGAACCACAATTCTTGTATTCTTCAACTATGCATGGCGATGAAACTACCGGCTATTATCTTATGCTTCGTTTGATAAACTATCTACTCACAAATTATGGAGCAATTTCTCAGGTTTCAAATTTAGTAAATGGAGCTGAAATTTGGATTTGTCCACTCGCTAATCCAGAAGGAACTTATTATCAATCAACTCCAGTTGGCTCCACTGTAGCAAATTCAAGAAGGAACAATTTGGCTAATGTCGATTTGAACAGAAACTACCCAGACCCAAGGGCAGGACAACACCCTGATGGACAATTATGGCAAGCAGAAACACAGGCATTTATGACTTTTACCGACATGCATCATATTAACATGAGTGCAAATTTTCATGGTGGAGCAGAGGTTACAAATTATCCATGGGATACTTGGACCAGCAGTGGCAATCCGAATGCAGATGTGAGTTGGTGGCAAAGAGTTTGTGCCAATTATGTTGCTACAGCACGAAATGTTACGCCAACATACATGTCTAATCTTTATTCAAGTGGTGTAACAGAAGGTGGGGATTGGTACGTGATAACTGGTGGCAGACAGGACTATATGAATTTTTTTAAGCAATGCCGGGAAGTAACCATTGAACTTGATGATGTCAAAATTACTGAAACTGAGAACCTTAATGGCATGTGGAACACCAATTACCAGTCGTTACTGAATTTCATTGAGGAATCGCTCTATGGAATCCGAGGAATTGTAACTGATTCGTGTACTGGGCAACCAATTCTGGCTAAAGTTTTTGCAAACAGCTACGACCAGGCTAACGATAGTTCGCATGTATATTCAACATTACCTGCTGGTAATTACCATAAATATGTCAATACGGGAACATATAGCCTTACATTCTCTTCGATAGGCTACCAATTAAAAACAATAAATGGAATTTCTGTTGTCAATGGCAATGCAACAATTCAAAATGTTGTTTTAACTCCAATAGCTCCAGTTGCCAATTTTACAGCCGATGTTACATCGACCTGCTCGGGCGTTGTTCAATTTACCAACGATGGTGTTTATCCGCAAGGAAGCACTTTTTTGTGGACTTTTGGCGATGGACAAACTTCGACACAAGAAAATCCACTTCATACCTATTCAGCCAATGGCACTTACAATGTAAAACTAAAAATCACTTCGTGTGCAAGTGCAGACAGCCTAACAAAATCGTCGTATATCACAGTAAATATGCCGATAGCACCATCGGTAATTGGCGATAGTATTTGCGAAGGCGGAATTATGAGCTTGAGCGCAACTGGATCGGGCACTATTAATTGGTACGATGCTTCTACTGGTGGAACTTTAGTTGGAACTGGAAGCCCATGGAATACACCATTTTTATCGACAACAACTACTTATTATGCTGGTTCCGATATAACTACCGTTGGAGCTGCACAACATGTAGGCATGACCGATAACTCAGGCGGAGGTCAGTATTTTACGACAACAACTGGTTATCGCTACATGATTTTTGATGTTAGCCAAGATATTCGCCTCGAATCGGTGAAAGTGTATGTAAATTCTGCTGGAAATCGCACAATTTATCTACAAAACAATGCTGGAGTAACCCTTGATTCAGTAGTTGTGAATGTACCAACAGGACAAAACCCCTATTTGGTAACACTCGATTTTGATATTGCAACTGGAACTGGCTACCAACTTGGTGTAAAAACTGGAAGCACCAACAATCTTTATATTGCAAGTGGGCCGTCTTATCCCTATTCAATTCCTGGAGTTATTTCAATAACCGGCAACAACCAGAACCAATCGTGGTTTTACTTTTTCTTCGACTGGATAGTAAAAACACAATCGCAATGCAACAGCCCCCGAGTTGCCACTGTTGCAAAAGTTATCTCTTTGCCTACAGCAACATTCAACTACAACGTGATTGGAAGTGATGTCGATTTCACCAATACCTTAACTCCAGGTGCAACATACAATTGGAATTTTGGAGATGGCAATACTTCAACGCTCGAAAATCCAACACACAATTACTCAACAACCGGTTCGTTCATTGTTACGCTGGTAGTTACAAACAGCAGTGGCTGCAGCGATTCAACAACTCAAACAATTGTGATAAGCAATGCTCCTTCGGCCGATTTTTCAGCCAATACGGTATGTCTTGGTGCTTCAACACTATTCACCGACAATTCGGGAACTGCAGTTGGCACAATCACTGGCTGGGATTGGGATTTTGGCAATGGAAGTGGTGTTTCATCGTTGCAGAATCCAACCTATCATTATAGCGACACAGGAATGTACGCCGTTACTTTAATTGTTGGAAGCTCAATTGGATTGTTCGACACAACCACAGTTCCAGTTTATGTCTCCACTCGTCCATTGGCCGATTTCTCCTATGTAGCAGGCTTTGTAGGCAATGCAACAACAGTAAGTGACCTCTCGCAATCGTTTATATTTCCAATTACTTCGTGGGCTTGGACTTTTGGCGACGGCAACTCTTCGGTGCAACAAAACACATTCAATGTTTACAATACTCCTGGCATATTTACAATTACTATGATAGTTGCAAACAATTGTGGTCTCGACACAGCAACTCAGCAAGTGAATATTGTTACAACGGGACTTGTAGATTACGATAAACAACCGATTTTGTATCCCAATCCTGCATCTGAAAGCAATATTACCATTGAATTTGTGGCCGACAACGAGGAAATTTTCATTCTCAATATATTTGGCACCGACGGAAGGCTTGTGTATAGCGAAAACGATGTTTGCGAAACAGGCAACAACAAAAAACAGATTAATATTGCTAATTTTGCCAACGGAAGTTACTGGGTTGAGCTGCGAACCAGCAATAATACCTACCGGCTTCAGTTTGTAAAATAAAAAATTTATGCGGTTCGGCATTCATTTGTGCTACAATGGGAAAAAATACGCCGGATGGCAACGCCAGCTTAATGCATTAAGTGTTCAGGAGGAGTTTGAAAAAGCTCTTTCTGTGCTATTGAGAACTGAAATTTCGCTCACCGGATGTGGCCGCACCGATGCTGGTGTTCATGCATCGAATTTTTATGCACATTTCGATTTTGACGGAACGCTCCCCGAAAACTTGACCTATCATTGCAATGCAATTTTGGGAAAAGCAATTCGGATTTTCGACTTCTTTGAAGCTCCTGCTGAATGGCATGCACGTTTTTCGGCAACAAGGCGAACCTACCGTTACTATTTTTCGACTCAAAAAAATGCTTTTCTCGACGAT
The DNA here is from genome assembly GCA_020720525.1 of Acetofilamentum sp. Classification (GTDB taxonomy): domain Bacteria; phylum Bacteroidota; class Bacteroidia; order Bacteroidales; family DTU049; genus GWF2-43-63. Next base: position 3,548 of record DYON01000068.1, on the reverse strand, counting down.
CTGGTGTGGCATGTTCCATACGAGCTCGATATCGACAAAATGAAAAGTGCAGCATCGTTGTTTGTTGGCAAGACCGATTTCACTTCGTTTGCGAAGCTACATGGCGGTCAATCGACCAATATTTGCGACGTTTTTGCTTCAGAAATATCGCAAAACGGCGACCTTTTTGTTTTTGAAATTGGTGCCGACCGTTTTCTGCGCAATATGGTGAGAGCTATTTTCGGCACTTTGATCGATGTGGGTCGAGGGAAAATTCAAGAGTCGGACATCAACAACATTCTGAAACAAAGAAACAGAAGTGCTGCTGGCGCGTCGGTTCCTGCAAAGGGTTTGTTTTTGAGCAAAGTGGAGTATTCTGGTTTTGTGACTCCTAAAAACAAGCCACAACTGGTTGGGTAATTGCATCTATCAAGTTTCACAAGGTTGTTGGTTGTCGAGACGAAATGAATGTCAAATTCGCTTGAATCATTCATTTTGTCGCTACAAATTAGGCTTTTGTGATCATCGACATCCCTCTGCGGCTCACTTAAAAAGGCGTGTACATGGGTTTTATCTGCGAATTCTGCGGTTAAAAAACGATGTTGATTTAGTATCGGTGGGAAAAAATTCTATTTTTAGACAGACTCTAAAAACACTAGTATCTGGTTGTTTGAATTTCGTATCGTGTTACTGATTTTGGGTGTTTACACGATTGCGAAAACAAAGCCATTAGCAAGAGCAGTACAGTTGCCAAAACTACCCAAACAGGTTTTTTGTTTTTAAACAATGCAGCCATTAACGGCGAGTATTGTGATTGAAAACTACTTCAAAGTAATCGGGATTCCAGAAACTTTCAAATTTCATGTGGTCTTTCTGCTCATTCATTTTATCTTTGAAGATATCGATACCAAATTCATTTTTAATGATTAGCCACGGCAATTCGGAGCAATATAAATGCGACGAATCCTCAATATCGAAAGAATGGTCGAATGGCACACGCCTATCCATGTATTCAAGTGCTTTTTGACTTATTAAATGACGACTCGAATCGGGAACGCCTTTGAGGCGAACAACCATAATAGAATTGCGCTGACTGTCTTTTGTAAAACGAGGGAACGATTGTTCTTGAACTCCGTCCCATTCGGAAAGCGATTGCGAAATGCAATGAATTATTCTGAATCCATGCGACGCGGTATCGCTTTTCAATAGTATTGCAACATGCGACACGTGAAACTCTTCGTTCATGGAGTTGGCAATGGCGTCGCTCACCAAGCCATACCCATTTCTTAGGATTAAATCGCCATCCTGAAGCATTGCGTATTCTTCTGCTGAAAGATCATAGTTTTCCAATTGCTGCTTTTGTTCGCTTCTGAAATCGTATGTAGCCAAAAACAAAACAAAAGCAGCAATGAAAACAAGGATTGTTATAAGTCCTTTTCTCATTGCTGCCTTATGAAAACGTTAAGACTATTTTTCTTCAGTTACATCGTCGGTTGTTTCACCGTCTTCTTCTATAACTTCTTCGTCTTCAATAACTTCTTCTTCGTCACCACCGGTGGTTTCTTTTGGGAAGTTAGCAACTTTCCATTTTCCGTCAACCTTTTTGAGGTCGATAGAACCGTTTTTACCGTCCTGAGTATAGGTACAGGTAGAAGCGTCTTCTTTGGTGTCGCATTTCATGTTTTCAATTTTAACTTCTTTGGCTTCGGGTTTTTCGCCGCCCATTTCGCTCATAGAAGCAAAGCTTTCGAGAGTTTCGATGGTTTTAACGGCATCGCCAGTAGCCAATTCTTTAGCATCTTTGAATTCACTTTTAGCAATGTGGTTCAGGAATTTTTCGGACACTTTTTCAGGAGTGTCGGCTCCACCACCACAACTGGTGAATGCAAAAGCGATAACTGCTGCTGCGAGAACGCTGAAAATCTTTTTCATTGTTTTGAGGTTTTGGTTAATAATGTAAATTGGTTTACTCTGCAAAATTACACAAAAAATCGATAGTAGCAAATATTTTTTACCTTTAACAATATTTTTTTATGAACAGTATTGCTAATATATTAAAAAACAACTGTTTACCCAGCAACAAAGCGCACAAGCTCATGAAGCCTGATGGGCGCAGAGTTGATCGTGGCTTTTTGCAATCAAATCCTATACAAAGTGCTGTTTTGCTGCTCCTCATCGAAGGTCGAAAGCCAAATAACCACTCTTTGGTGTTTATAAAACGTGCATTGAGCAATGGTGTGCATAGTGGACAAATTGCTTTCCCTGGTGGTCGTTTCGAAGAGCAAGATTATAGTTTGGAAGAAACTGCTTTGCGCGAAACCCGCGAAGAAACTGGCATTGAAGCTTATATTGAGATAATAGGTGGTTTAAGTAAACTGTATGTGCCGCAGTCTAATTTTTTGATTCATCCGTTTGTTGGCGTTGCAAAAGGTTCAGTTGTGTTTGTTCCAAACAAAGATGAAGTACAATTGGTTTTTACCGAAAATTTGACGCATTTCGTGTTGCCATCTTCGCGCGATACCTATTATAATTATAGAGCTGGGCAAAGCTTTCGGGCACCATGTTTTGTGTCGAATGGTTATGCAATTTGGGGTGCAACTGCTATGATTCTGAACGAATTTTTAGTAATTTTGCAGAATGGGGGTTATTTTACGAACAAAAAATAATGAATTATGAAAAAGATTTTTTTGCTGTCGGCTTTTGTGCTTGGGGTTTTTACCTTTTTATCGTGCTACGACAAAGGAAACGATGTACTCGATTTCAGTATAAGCGATATTGAGCTTATAACATCAGGTACAGCCAATCAGAAAATGCGGGTTTACAATTATTTTGTTTACTCCGATTCGCTTGTGCTTCGCAAAAACAGTAGCACAATTAGCGACTTCAATTCTAACTACTTGAAACTTCTGATTGATAGAATGTATAAAACTGTTACAGATCCTCAACATCCAGGAGTTGGTATTGCAGCACCTCAAGTTGGTATAAACAAACGCGTGATTTGGGTCAAACGCTACGATAAAACTGGAGCTCCTTTTGAATGTTACCTAAACTCTTATATAACCGCATACTCCGATACCACAAAGCTTCGTTCCGATGGCTGCTTGAGTATTCCTGGCGTTTCGGGCTCGTCGTGGAGAGCTATTTGGGTCGATGTTAGCTACGATTTAGCCGATGGGACCCATCATTCCGAACGCATAGTGCACGAATATACTGCTCATATTTTTCAACACGAAATAGACCATTTGAATGGGATGGTTTTTTTGGATAGAATGTAGCGGTTGAAGTTGAATTGCTCAAATTTCTGTTCATACAAAATGGAGTGGTAGAAATCGGTTACACCTGAAAAATGGTCTATCGTACATGAAACAATCTTCCAAACCCGTGAATTCAGCCAAAAAACTTTTTCAGCAATATCATTGCAACCATTGTATTGTACGTTGAATTAGGGGGCAATAGTGGCAATCGACAACGCAGACGCTTATGTTTCCAATCACAAATGAGTTTGGTCTAACAACGGAACTTACTTGCAACTTTTTAGGTTTTACAGGCGATAGCTCAGAAAAAACTGC
>DYON01000399.1 GCA_020720525.1 Acetofilamentum sp. | reverse complement strand
ATCATTTTAGGTTGAATTTTGTTAATACTTTTTTACTTTTAACTGACGGCTAACGGTTTGCAGCTACAAGAAGTTGGCGATTTCGAAGCACTAAACTGTCTGCCACCACTGAACTTGATACGAAGCACAAAGCTTCATTTAACCACTGAACCGCCAATTTCTTGTAGGTGCTGTTATATGCTGCCCTTCTTCTGTCTGTCATTGTGTTATTCCGTTTTTATACCCTGACGTCAACCAAATATATTGCATAAATGCCAAAATGAATTTTATTGGTGTCGCCTTGTTTGGTTTGAATGTTTTCGGTTTTAAGTCAAGGTCGTAAAGATTGCTTATGATTTTATTTCCGTAACCGTAACGAACAAATCTTTCTTTAAAGTCCCGAAGTCCGTCACCGAAATTGTGTTTTGCAATACTGTCAAATGCGTAAGTTAGCTGTCCGATGTTGAGCAACTTAAAACCTAAATCAATGTCCTCACCGCCTGCAATTTTTATTGTCTCATTAAAGCCTCCAACCTTGTCAAACGCAGGTCGCCAAACCAAACAGTTTGCAGTTATTATATAGTCTGGTCGTGGTTCGTTTGGTAGTTCGTAAACTTTTGGTGGCACAAGAATTTCTTGTTGCTCGTAATATTTTGAAATGATGTCTTGTCCGTGAGCTTTGATGTTACCAGCGTAACCAACTGAACCGTTTTGAACTTTTAAATAACCTGTCAACAAATTGCTTGTCGGAACGCAGTCGCTGTCTATGAAAAGTATCCAGTCGGTTTGTGAATGTTGAACCCCAAAGTTCCTTGCACTCGCAGGTCCAATTTTACTACAAGTCAAAAGTCGAACAGGAATAGGGAAGTCAGTTCGTCTAATTTCAATTTTAGGTGTCGAATTGTTGTCAACGATTATTATCTCTTTCGGAAAATTGTCTGCCGAATGAGTTGTAAAAAATTCTATCAAAAAGAGGTCAATGCCGTTTTGGTTGTCCTTAACTGGAATGATGATTGTGATGTCCTCAGTTTTCTGAAGAAGGTCGGATTTTATATTCTGTTTCTTGGTCGGCTTAAAACCCAACCTGCTAATCATTGTCATTAGGAATGAAGAATTTGAGGATAGAGTTTTCCGATGTACTGCTTGTCCATATCAGATAGGTCGTAGTTTAGAGGAAATTCTTGTCCGTCATTTGTAAATTGTGGTGGAATATAATATCCCATTATGGATAGCTTGTCCAATGTAGAATACTGCGTAGATGTTGTTTCAAATTCTTGGAATAAATTTCTATCAACGTCACCTTTTGTCCATTTGTGATGTTCCCAGAAATACCAATAAACAAAAGTTTTATTCCAGTTAACTTTTACCGCTGGACTTTGGTGTTCGTGAATAAGTCCTAAAGCGTGTCCAAATTCGTGAAGAACAACTTGCTTATAATCTTTTTCAGGAAGTTTGTCTTCAAGCCATCCGAAATTGATAGTCGGTTCGTTTCTTGGGACGCCTAATGCGTCTGTGCCAATGTATGACCAACTGCTTGGTGCTTGGAAGGCAACTCTGATTTTCGCTTCCTCAATTTTTGTCGTTGGTTCAAATTTGATGCTGCAATGTTTACTCCAAATTGAAGCGTATTTTAATACACGTTGAGTTCTTGCATCTTGTCCACCGAAGAAATAAACTTTGAGTGTTTCATTTGGCTTCCACAGTTTTTTAGTCTGTGCTGCCATTTCAAGAAGAAGCCTGAATTCTTCAAATAGCAACATTTGTTCTGGTCGTGTTTTTATTTTTTCTAACAACCGTTTTTTGTCGTCATTCAAGCTCTCAACTATAAGGTTGTCTGCTCTTTCATTAACTGCAATTCTTATGTCCTTGAAGGCATCTCCTGTCAGTTCTTTTGTGAATTCTACTTTCATATTTTAATGTTGTTGGTTGTCGTCTTAGGGTTGCATATAACGTTTCGGGGCTTTGCGATGGTGGGGCAATCGAAGCACAAATCTTCAATTTTG
>DYON01000067.1 GCA_020720525.1 Acetofilamentum sp. | reverse complement strand
TTCGGTGCAAATGTATCGAATATAGGTGCAAAAATCACCTACACCGAAATTCAATACCGCTCCTTTATTCCAATCAACTTGCGATTGGGACCTGCATTGCAGATGAATATCGACGATTACAACAAGGTTTTATTTACTTTCGATTTGAATAAATTATTGGTTCCAACTCCGCCTATTTATGCCGAAGATTCAGCTGGGCAGCCTATCAAAGATGCTAACGGAGATTATGTTATTGCCGATGGAAAGGATCCAAATCGTTCAGTTGTGAGTGGTATGTTTAGTTCATTTTCAGATGCTCCAGGCGGATTCAAAGAGGAAATGCGCGAAATCAATTATTCTGTCGGTACCGAGTATTGGTACGACGATCAGTTTGCTCTCAGGGCTGGTTTTTTCTACGAAAACAAATACAAAGGAAATCGTAAATACATCACTTTAGGTGCTGGTTTACGCTACAATGTTTTTGGTCTCGATTTTAGCTATCTTGTTCCACTCGAGCAACGCAATCCACTCGAAAACACTTTGCGTTTCACGCTGGTGTTCAATTTCGACAAGGTTAAAGACTAATTTTATGATAGATATTCGCCAGGGAATAGGCTACGACCTCCACAGAATTGTTGAAGGACGTCCTTTAATTATTGGCGGAGTTGAAATTCCTTCACCATTCGGACTTCTTGGACACAGCGATGCCGATGTGCTTGCTCATGCCATCACCGATGCTTTGCTTGGTGCGTTGGCTTTGGGCGATATTGGGCAGCATTTTCCCGATACCGATCCAACCTACAAAGATTCGGACAGTATGTTTTTTTTGGCCGAAGTTGCCGAAATGATTCGCAAAAAAGGTTTTATTGTTTCGAATATTGACTCTGTTGTAATTGCTGAAAAGCCTAAAATGGCTCTTTATATCGACAAAATAAAATTTTCTGTTGCTGCTGTTTTAGGCATTGAGCCAAATAGAGTTTCGGTGAAAGCCAAGACCAACGAAACTGTCGATTCCATTGGCGAAGGGCGTTCAATAGCTGCTTGGGCCACCGCGTTGTTGGTGTCGGAATAATTTCAAACATGAAAAAAGCTGTCCGAAGACAGCTCTTTTGCAAATTTTGAATCAACCAGATTTTATTTTTGCATAGTTTTGGCAATCTCTCTATCTGTTTCCATAACCCTGACAATTTCCTTGTCCATTTCCACGTCCATATCCTTGACCTTGTCCCTGACCATTTCCATGCCCCATTCCGCCATGGCCACCTTTTCCACCATGCTTCATTTCTTTTCCTTGCTGACGCATGTCGAACCAAAGTTTTTGTTCGTCGTTGAGCAATGAGCGAATGGCAAGACGATGCTCGAGCTTTGCTTTTTCGCGGACAGTTTTGAGAGTCGAAATTTCGTCAATAATTTTCAAAGCTTCGTCTTTGTTGATCTTATCGCCTGTGGTAATCGTCATAAAGCGAGCTTCTTTTTCTAAAATTTGATTTCTGATGTCGAGCATTTGTTTTTGATGAGTTATTTTGAGCGCATCAATTTTTTTCTGCTGATCGTCGGTAATGCCTGGAATCATGCATTTGTGCTCATTGTTAATTCCGTTGGCGTGCATTCCTTGTCCTGTTCCTTGTTGGGCAAATGTTTGTCCGATTGTTGCTGATAGGATTGCTATCATTGCAATTAAAATGGTTTTTTTCATTTTGTGTTCTCCTTAAAAATTGTTGTGATTTTGATTACAATTTGTGTTTCTTGGGTTGTGATTGCCTCTTCCCATTGGCATCATTGCCTTCGAGAAGAAAACAAGCATGCTGTCAACTTGTACTGGATCGAGGAAGTCTTTCATCGACAGCATGTATGTGATACTTTCTTTTTGAAGTTGAGTCTCGAGTACCGAGATTTTTTCGATTGCGGCGTATATTACAATGGTATCCGAATTTTCATTTTTCAATTCAGCAAATATAATTTCTCTGAGCTGACCAATGCTTGCAAAAATGGGAAAAACATGTTGCTTGTGTCTCTCGCGCAATTCGAAAAATAGATTTTCTTGCGCTGGTCTTAAATTGAGTTTTTTAATCAATCTTTCTTTTTCCATTTTATCGTGATATTGAAATTCACTATTGTTTCGGTTGTTAGCATTAAAGTGGTGAACAGCTGGGCGAATTAGCCACAAGGTAAAAAGTGCTGTTGTAGAAAAAGTGCTTATAATAGCAAGAATCCAAATTATTACATTTTTCCTGTTCATGATTATTCTCCTTCGGTTTCAATAATGGTTGAATAATACATTATTTCTGTGGTTTCGGCCATATAGAGGTTGTCGTTGGTTTCTATGTAAGAATAGGAGTTAGTGTTTTGTGCCGACACGCGCGAATCGTAAACAGTACTGCCGATAAATAATCCTAAAACTATTGCTGCAGCAGCACTTGTTATTTTCAACCACATAGGAATACGCAAAGCATAGCTGCTGTTTTCGAAAACAAAGTTTTCAATGTTGTTGGCGAAGTTCTGTGGAATTTCAATTTCGTCCCAAATATGTTGAGGGTTTTTTACCAGCCCATGAACCAATTTATAATAGTTTTTGCACGAAACACAGCTTTTAATGTGAATTTCAATCAGCTCGTTATTCTCCTGACTGAGTTCTTGTGTGTTGATTAATTTTTGAATTTCGTTGCAGTTCATTTTTGACAGAATTGAGTATTTGACATCTTGTTATTTAAAAACTTGTGTCGATTCGGAAAATTGTTTGTGAACTTCGGCCAAAATCTTTCGCAAATTGGCTTTGGCTCTAAAAATGAGCGATTCAACTGCGCCAAGTGTAGTCTCCATAACTTCCGCAATTTGATTGTAGGTAAGTCCTTCGCTATTGAAAAGCAAAAATGCAGTGCGTTGATTGTCGGGGATGCTTTCAAGTGCTCGCTTCAACGAATTGCGGAGTTCTTTGTTGTGGAGTGGCTTATCGGCCGAATACGACGTTGGAGCTGCTATTTGAAACGAGGTGCTTTCTGTTTCGCCCGAATCGGAGATGCTGAACGACGAGAATTTGTTTTTGTTGCGCTTAATCAAATTGAGCGATTTGTTTACCGTGATGCGGTAAAGCCATGTTTTAATATCGGCCTCTTCTCTGAACTTATCGATATTGCGCCATGCGTCGAGAAACACTTCCTGAGCTATGTCTTGCGAATCGTCGTTGTTCGAAGTGAACCTATATGCAAGACGATACACATCGCGATGAGTGCTGTCGATTAAAACACGGAAAGCTTTTTTGTCGCCTTTTTTGATGGCAGCAATATCCATTTGCAGATTTTTCAATGCGATTTAGACAAAGATAACGCATTTTTCTTGCACAGAGTATCGTTGTTTTTGCGAATTTGCTCACAATGAGCAAGTAAGCCTATTGTAGCTCGCGATGCACAATGGAAACATGAATGCTGTTTCCATATTTACCTTTAAGTGCTTTTTCCATCTGCGAAGCGCAATAAACCGACCGATGCTGGCCACCAGTGCAGCCAAATGCTATGGCAAGCTGTGTGAATCCTCGGTCAAGATAATTGTCGGTCGAAAGACAAACGAGGTCGGCACACGCATCAATGAAATAGGAAACTTCGCGACTATCTTCCAAATAGCGAACAACATCTTCGTCGAGGCCCGTCAGATGCTTGTATTTTTCTTCGCGACCAGGATTGGGAAGTGCCCTGCAATCGAAAATGAAACCACCGCCATGTTCGGGATTGCCATCGGGATAGCCTTTTTTGAACGAAAAACTGCTTATTTTGACATGTAATTTGTCGTCGGAGGGTTCGTTTTGCGCTGTCTGGGTAAACTTGTCTGCAATCTGATTCCAAACATTGGCCAATTCGGGAAAATCGTTCAAAAATGGAATTTTGGTTAGCAACAATTTCATGTTGGCTGCGGCAAGTGGAACCGATTGTAAAAAATGTGGTTTCTTTTCGTAAAAACCGCGGTATCCGTAAGCACCAAATGCCTGCATGATTCGCATCATTACAAAATGGTAATAATAGTCGTGAAACAATCCTGGCGATGCAAGTTGCTGCTTGCCTAGCTGTTCGTAATAGTATTCATACATTTCTTGGCGAAAATCGTCGCTTAGGTTTGCTTTTGCATCGTAGAGCAGCGAAGCAAGATCGTATTGCAAGGCTCCGCGCCTTCCACCTTGAAAATCGAGAAACGAGAGTTTGTCGCCTTCAACCATGATGTTGCGAGATTGAAAATCGCGGTAAAGAAAATAATGCGACGGTATTTGATTCAAGGTATCGCACCACGCAATAAAATCGTGTTCGAGCTTCTGCTCGTCGAAAGGGATATAGGCCAGTTTAAGAAAGTAGTATTTGAAATAGTTTAAATCCCACATCATGCTGGTTCGGTCGAATGCAGCGCGTGGAAAGCAATGCTGATAATCGGGAGGCGTAGAAAATTGAAATTTCAGCAAATGATCGATGGCCTTTCGGTAATAGAATGCAAGCTTTTCGGGTTTTTGTGCACCTTCGTTTACAATGAAATCGTACAATGTCGATTCGCCCAAATCGTTGATGAAATACAATTTCTGATCGCTTTCAACATGGAGAATTTCGGGAACGGGCAAATTTTGAGCCTTGAAATGGCGCGCAAAATGAATGAAAGCCTCGTTTTCGCGTACTTCGCTGTTGTATGCTGCTAAAATAGATGTATTGTCGGCAAATTTCAGTCTGAAATACCTGCGGCTCGAACCCGAGGCAGGTAGCTGGGTAGCAGCAACGACCAATTTGCTGAAAACGCGTTCAGCAATTACTTTTACGGAATCTGTTTCCATATTTTAAAGAAATGTTCTTTACGGTTTATCGTCGGGATGAATACTAATCACAGGAACTGGACTGTTGTTTACAACCTGCTGAGCCGATTCGCCCAACATGATATTGGCCGACATGTTTTGTTGCTCAGTCATAATAACGAGTAAATCGGCTCCAGTTTTGTCAATCACAGAAAGCAAATCGCTGGTTAAATTCACTACCAATTTTTCAACATTCGATACTTTGATTTTTTCTGCTTCAAGCTCTTTTTGAACTGCATCGGCCAAAGTATCAACTTTTTTCTTGAGAATCGATACATTGGTTGTGTAAAGACGCATGAGTACAATCTCTGCATTGAAAGCTTTGGCAATTGTTTTTGCAAAGGGAACTTTCAAAACAGTATCGTTTGTGTTGTCGATTGGAAGTATTATTTTCTTTATTGTTTTTGGAATTTCATAGTCTTGTCGAAGAGTGAAAGTGGGGCATGGAGCTATAGAAACAACTCGGTTTGCATTGCTGCCAATCCAAAGCTCTTCGAAACCACTGATGCCATGAGTTCCAATTACAACAAGCTTGCTGTTGTTCAATTTAGCGTGGATCGAAATTTCTTCGTACACCTTGCCAGTTCTGATTTTGTATTGAATATTCCCTGCGCCCAGAATTGGTTTGTATTCTGCAATCAAGTCGTCGAGGCGGCTATGAACACTTTGTCGGTGGTTTTCTCCGTCTAAGTATATACTTGATGGATTGTGTGGTTTGTCAACCCAAAGCATGGTGATGCCATAGCCAAATCCTTTTGCAAGAACCGATGCGTATTTTAGTGCATTTAAGGCTCCTTTGGAAAAATCGATACCTACAATTATTTCATTCATATCGTGCAATTTTGCTGCAAGATAGAAATTTTTGAACAAACAATAGCAAGTAAAATTGCCTGTAAAGTGAAGTTTTTAAATTCCCAGTTTTTTGTACCTGAATTTCACGGGGTTATCGCCCAAACGTTTTTTGCGATTTTCTTCATATTCGCTAAAACTTCCTTCAAAAAAAACAACCGATGCATCGCCTTCGAAAGCTAAAATGTGTGTGCAAATTCGGTCGAGAAACCATCGATCGTGGCTAATTACCAATGCGCAACCGGCATAGGCATCGAGACCTTCTTCGAGTGCGCGCAAGGTATTGATGTCGATGTCGTTCGACGGCTCATCGAGGAGAAGAAAATTGGCTTCTTCTTTCAAAGTAAGTGCTAAGTGCAAGCGGTTTCGCTCGCCACCCGACAGAACGGCGCATTTTTTTTCTTGATCGGGACCACTAAAGTTGAATCGGCTAACATAAGCTCGCGAGTTGATATCGCGACCACCCATGCGAATTAGCTCAACGCCTTCGCTGATAACTTGATAAACAGTCTTTTCGGGATCGATTGAAGCGTGTGCCTGATCGACATAAGCTGGACGAACAGTGTCGCCAATGGTGAAATCGCCACTATCGGGTTTTTCGAGACCCATCATGAGGCGGAAAAGAGTTGTTTTTCCTGCTCCGTTTGGCCCAATAATGCCAACAATGGCATTGGGTGGAATAGAAAAGCTGAGATTTTCGAAAAGCAATTTATTGCCAAAGGCCTTGCTGATGTTTTGTGCTTCTATAACCTGATCGCCCAATCGAGGACCATCGGGAATGAAAATTTCAAGTCGCGATTCCTTCTCTTTCGAGTCTTGGCTAAGCAGTTTTTCGTAAGCATTCAAACGCGCTTTTCCTTTTGCTTGACGCGCCTTAGGTGCCATTCTAATCCATTCGAGTTCGCGCTCCAGTGTTTTGCGGCGTTTCGATTCGGTTTTTTCTTCCTGAGCCAATCGGTTCGACTTTTGTTCGAGCCAGCTGCTGTAGTTTCCTTTCCATGGAATGCCTTCTCCGCGGTCGAGTTCGAGAATCCAGCCTGCCACATTGTCGAGGAAATATCTGTCGTGGGTTACAGCAATTACTGTTCCTTGGTATTCCTGCAAATGTTTTTCGAGCCACTGTACCGATTCGGCATCGAGGTGGTTGGTTGGCTCATCGAGTAGCAAAATATCGGGCTTTTGAAGAAGCAAACGAACTAGTGCAACTCGCCGACGTTCTCCCCCACTTAAATTTTCGACCATTTGATCCGAAGGAGGGCAATTGAGTGCATCCATGGCTCGCTCTAGGCGCGAATCGAGCTCCCAAGCATCGTTTTGCTCGATAAGTTCGGTGAGTTCGCCTTGTCTAATAATGAGATTGTTCATCTCATCGTCGGTCATGGGTTCCGAAAATTTATTGTTTACTTCTTCGTATTCTTTCAACATATCAACTATAGGCTGAACTGCTTCTTCAACAATTTGCTTCACAGTTTTGCTTTTGTCGAGATCGGGTTCTTGCTCTAACAAACCAATTGAATAGCCAGGCGAAAAAACAACATCTCCGTTCGTCGATGCTTCTTTGCCCGCAATTATGCGTAGCAAGGTTGATTTTCCACTACCATTCAGACCCAAAACACCAATTTTGGCGCCGTAGTAAAACGATAGGTAAATGTTTTTAAGAACTTGTTTCTGTGGAGGATAAATCTTGTTTACACCTACCATCGAGAAGATGATTTTTTTGTCGTCGCTCATATCGGAGATTGAAAAATTAATTAATTGCTTTGAAATCGGAAGATAGAAATGCATCGGGCTTTCCGGAACTCACACCAGTCATTTCGTAATACAAAGGACAACCATCGGATGCCAAAACCAAAAATTTCATGCATTTGTAGCCATTATGGCTACCAGGCCCAACTTTGTGAAGAAAAACAACGTTCGAATTGGCTTCGTGTACTGCTTGGCGAATGTCTTCTGGGGTAACAAATTTTACTTTTCCAGAATAGACTTTTTCGATTTTTTCGATGGTGTTTACATCCGTATCCATATCGCTCTGAATGAGCCAAAGTTCTTTCCCTTCTATTTTCGATTTGTTGGCTTTCACCACGTCCTTTATATCGGAACCAGGATTGGCAATATTGTATTGTATGTAGTATTGAAAAAAACGAAGAATACCTGCCATTTTATAGAGATATTGGTCTTCGTTGTCGTCGTCTTCCCACACATAGCTTAATGGAGCACTTCCGAGGTCGGGCATGTTGTTCATACTGCCCGATTTACTTCCGAGTACAATGTTGAGCAAATTCAAATTAAAGGTGATATCGCCTTCGGTTTTTCCTGCTTCCGACAGAAAAATAAATGAATTGTCTTTGTTTTTGCCAAGCGATTCGAATTCGGACGATGTGATTACTTTGTATGGTGTTATTGTCCACACTTTTTGCATATCTTCAACAATGTAGGTATTGAACGAACTAAATGGGTCGTCGTAATTTACCAAATAAGTTGTAGATGATTTGAATCGTTGAAATTGCTCCGAGGTGGCTACGGGAATATCTTGAGCAAAAAACACGAGAGCTTGCAGCATTAAGCCGATGAAAATCAATGGTTTCATGATAATTTTCTTTGGGGGTTAAAGGTAATTAAAAAACATCGTGCCACGAATACCCTCGATGAAAAAAGTTGAAAGGAATCCGAAATCGGAACGCTATTTACGGGGTGTATATGCATTTCTTTTCTGATTTTTACCAAATACAGAAAAATGCAAATAACGACCAGGGTTCAAGCGTAGATCTTCAATAAGGAAGTCGAGCTCTTCGGCCGAGCGCTGCAGGTTGTTGTAAAGAGAATCGTTGTTTACAAGCAATCCCATCGACCCTTGACCTTGGTTTATTTTAGTCATCACTACGTTGAATTGCGCAAGCGAAGAATTGGCATTGTTGATGGTCGATTTGAAATCCGATTTTACAAGGCTATCCGAAACAGCATCGAGATTTTTGAAAATGTTGTTGATTCGCTCGTTGTTGTTTTTGAGATTGTCGGTAATCGACTCTACGTTTGCGAAAATATTCGAAAGCCTGTATCGCTGCGACGACATTAGTGTGTCGAGGTTGTACGAAGCATGTTCGAGGCTGCTAATGGTGTTTTTGATGCTTTCGAACGAGCGGCTGAGGTTGTCGCGAGCATTTTCGTTGAAGATTGTTTGAAGAATAACCAAAACGCTATCGAACGACGATAGCAATTCTTCTGCTTTGTGTTTCAGAGGTAGAATTTGCATACTCACCTCTTCTTTTAGGTCGCGTTCAAGCTCGCTTTTAATGGTTTCTCCACTATTAGCCATTGTTTTTGAATCGCCAAGATAAAAAACAACTGCTTTGCTACCTAAAAGGTCGCTACTTTCAATACGTGCAACTGTATTGATTGGAATATCAATGTCTTCGGTAATTATTAGTTTTACCCAAAGAGTTCCATTTCCCCCTTCTTTGAAGGAAATAGTGGAAACTTGCCCAATTTTGAAGCCATTTAGCATAATTGGATTCGCTTCTTGCAAACTAGCAACATTTTCGTATTCGGCATAAAGAACCATCTCATTCGCGAAAATGTTTTTACCTTTTAGATAGTTGATGCCCCAATAGAGAAGAAACAATCCAAAAATAAAAAACAAAGCAACACGAATTTCTTTTCTTTTAAACACGTTGTAAATTTTTTACAAAGCTAAGAGATTTTTTTAGACCCGACAAACAAAAATCACTGATTTGTGAGTTTTCGGGCGTCTTGAACTCCTATTGGAGCTCCATTTTTGAAAGCAACAATAAAAGCATCGGTATATCCAGTTTTTTTTACATCGGGCAAATAATTACTCACTTCGCTATACGAAGCATTTTCGCCACAATAATATTTATAGTATGTGCCCACTTTTTCGTAAACCACATTTTTAAGTCCCGAAATTCGTTTGTCGGACGTAGGAACAATTTCTTTGAACGATGCAAATTGAATACGAAATACAATGCCTTCGGTTTGAGTAGTGGTTGAATTGGTTTGAGTAGAATTGTTGCTGGAACTATTTTCCTCAATTTTGTGCATTGAACCAGGTTGAAACGATTTGTTTTGGGTTGAATTTCGATACTCGGTAATTGCAAGATAAATGGCATAGGCAATTTTTTCTTTTCCAGCATCCGACATCAGGAATGTTTCGTCGTTGTAGTTCGAGATAAAACCAGTTTCAATCAACACTGCGGGCATGGCTGTTCGGTAGAGAACAAAAAATGGGGCTTGTTTCACACCTCTATCGAACAATCCAACATATTTATTCATATTCTTAATAAGAATTTGTGCCATACTTAGGCTTCTTTCAATAAACACATTTTGGAAAAAGCTGAATGCGATGTATGCTTCGGACGAATTGGGGTCGATGCCATCGTATTTGTCTTCGTGATTATCTTCGAGCAGTGCAGCCGAGTTCTCTTTCATAGCTACTTCGAGGTTGGCTTCGGTTTTGTTGAGTCCCATAACGAACACTTCGGTGCCATGAGGCGATGTTTTTGGGTTGGCATTGCAATGCACCGAAACGAAAAGGTCGGCTTCGGCATCGTTGGCAATTTTTGCTCGTTTGTCGAGTTCAATAAAAACATCGGTGTTGCGGGTATATACAACCTGAACATCGTCGAAGTTCTCGTCGAGATATTTGGCTACACGGTGTACAATATCGAGTACAATATCTTTTTCTTTGCTTAGTTTTCCCAATGCGCCAGGATCTTTGCCTCCATGACCAGCATCGAGCACAATAATCCATTTTTTATTGTTGCTTGTTTGCGCTTGTAGCAAAGGCAGAAAGGCAAACTGAAAGATTACGAAAATAAAAAGTATGGCTCTCATCAGCGATTATATTATTTTTGTAAACCGAAACCCGTCGCAAAAGTAAGACGAAATTTTCTTATCATCAATTGTACCAAAATTTGAGAAACTGGCTTCTGAATATCGCTACTTTGCTGTTGATTGCTACTGCTGCGCAAGCACAGGTTGTCGATAGTACCAAAGTTGGCGACGACAGTATTCGTGTTTCGGTTGCCTCCGAGAAAAGCGCACTGGAAGCGCGAATCGACTATCAATCGCGCGACTCAATCAAGTTTAATGTTAAAAATCAAATTGTTGAACTTTTTGGTGCTGCCATGGTCGATTATGGAACAATTCACCTCGAAGCTGGATATATTCGTATCGATTTTTCGAAATTCATGATTTATGCATACGGATTGCCCGATTCGAACGGCGTAGTGCAAGGAAAACCTTTGTTTACAGATGGCGATCAGCAATTTGAATCCGATACTATTGCTTACAACTACGAATCGAAAAAAGGTATTATTCAGCATATTTTTAGCGAACAAGGTGGAGGTTTTCTGCATGGCGACCGAGTAAAAAAGATGCCCGATAATACTATTTTGGTTAGAAATGGCTCGTTTACCACTTGTAGCTTACACGATCCACATTTTCAGATTGTTTTTGGAAAAGCTAAGGTGATTCCAAACGACAAAATTATAACGGGTCCTGTTTATCTCGAAATAGAAGGAATTCCGACACCTCTTGTACTTCCTTTTGGGTTTTTCCCCAATAAAAAAGGTAGAGCTTCGGGAATTTTAATTCCTTCGTATGGCGAAAGTACCAATAGGGGCTTCTATTTGCAAAATGGTGGTTATTATTTTGGACTTAGCGATAAAATTGACCTTGCTGTGCGTGGCGATATCTATTCGCGAGGTAGTTGGGCATTAAAAACCCAAGCCAATTACAAAGTGAGGTACCGATACGAAGGAAGTCTGAATGTGAGCTATGCCATGAATATTTTTGGCG
>DYON01000066.1 GCA_020720525.1 Acetofilamentum sp. | reverse complement strand
AGCATGGCATTGATTTTATAGTCATTCTTCCTTTTGTCATTCTTCGATACATTTCGTGGCTTTTTCGCATTGTTTGCCACGAAACACTCAGAATGACAGTCTGTTAATGGGTTTTATTTTGTGAAATAATAAAAAGCGTTGTCATACATTTACAACCAAAAAAATCCAGTTTTGTAACCTGAAAACAAAAAAACTCACAGCCCAATATGAAATTGAACTGTGAGTAAGTAGCAATTGTACAAATCTCCCTCTAATGTTGGCAGACAGAAAACTTATATCAACTTTAATTACGATTAAATACTTTCTGTTTCCACAATTTTGGCAAGCAAATCGGCATACGGAATAACAAGGTATTTCTTGCCTTCGAACTCTATTTCGGTTCCACTGTATTTTTTAAAAACCACAATGTCGCCAATTGCAATTTCTGCATTTTCGATATTACTCATTGCCACAACCGGTGCTGTCATTGGCTTTTCTTTAGCTGTATCGGGAATAATAATTCCACTGCTTGTTTTCTGCTCGCCAGAGGTTGTAATATCGAGTACCACCTGCTGATTGATAGGTTGTAATTCTTTCATCTTTCCGTTTTATTTAATGTTCAACAATTGATCAATTCTTTTTTGGTCGAAACCAACAATCCATTCACCCCCAATATCGGTCTGAGGAACACCTTGCTGACCTGTTCGGCGAACCAAATCGGCAGCAGCATTTGCATCGGATGCAACATTCACTTCCGAATAAGAAATGCCATTTTTATTCAAATACGATTTTAGACGCGTGCACCAACTGCACGATGGAGTTGTGTAAACTGTTACACTTTTTTGCGATGAGTCGGCAGGCAACCGATTGGCACTGATGAAATTGCCTTCAATTATGTTCTGAAAAAAACCAGTGCTGTTGCAACCTTTGTATGTATTGGTCATGTTTTCACCTTTAAATGTAAGAAAAGCTGGAACAGTAGTTACACCATATTCGGGATGAATATCGCGAACAACCGACACATCGGCAAACAATAAATTTTCTTCGCGCCCATCGAATGAAAGATTTCGATATTGCTCTATCGCACAATCGCTTAGGCTACTTCCTTGCTTCACCAATAGCAAATAGGTGTTTGAACCATCCTTCAATTCATTTTTTAATTCAAAAAGTGATTTAACTTCTTTCATACACATTCATTTTTTCGCATAACGCGACTGTTTAAAAATATGCCACAAATCACATGTGTTATATTATGCTACTGTTTATCAGCAACATAATTTAAGCACCAACATACCAGCTCCCAATAACAATGACATTTTGACACACAATATGTCAAAATATCATTTTTTACAGTTGTTGAAATTTTGTACCTTTGTATCAAACTGAATCGTGTATGAAATTAAAGATGTTTCATATCCCTAAGCCGAGGCAGTATGGCTACAAGCCGCTCTATTATGTGCCCGACGACGAGGAATTATTATACAAAAAAACACCAAAGAAGTCTGAAACAAAAGTTTCTAATGGATATTGGCAAAAGGAAACGGCTCGATTCACACGTCGTAAGTCCAGCAACATTGTATTTTATTTGGTCATAGTTCTGGTACTTTTATATTTGATTTTCTTTTCCTGATTTCGAATGTATGGCTGATATTAT
Source organism: Acetofilamentum sp. (assembly GCA_020720525.1). GTDB lineage: Bacteria > Bacteroidota > Bacteroidia > Bacteroidales > DTU049 > GWF2-43-63. The sequence goes on along the minus strand of DYON01000066.1, from coordinate 9,907 downwards.
CAAACTGCTGCCCGAGTCGGTAGCCAACCAAATTGCGGCAGGAGAAGTTGTGCAGCGACCAGCTTCGGTGGTGAAAGAACTTCTCGAAAATGCAGTTGATGCAGGTGCTACTACTATCGAATTGGCACTGAAAGATGCTGGCAAAACTCTTATACAGGTTATCGACAACGGCAAAGGTATGAGCGTGGCCGATGCTCGCATGGCTTTCGAACGGCATGCAACATCCAAAATTAATCGAGCCGAAGACCTTTTTGCAATTCAATCGTTCGGGTTTCGTGGCGAAGCTCTTGCCTCGATTGCTTCGGTTGCTCGGGTCGAATTAAAAACTCGCACCGCCGACAGCGAAGCTGGTATTGCTATTGTGATTGAGGGGTCGAAATTCATTTCGCAAGAAATGTGTGCTACTGCGCAGGGAACGAATCTGCTTGTTAAAGATCTTTTTTATAATATTCCGGCTCGCCGTCAGTTTCTAAAAAGCGATTCGGTCGAAACACGCCATATTTGGGACGAATTTCACCATCTGGTTTTGCCCAACTATCAAATTCGGTTTCGGTTTTTTGAAAATGGAAAGCCACTCATGTCGCTCGAACCTTCCAATTTGCTCCAACGCATCGTTGGCGTTTTTGGAAAGAGCTACCAGCAAAAATTAATTGCCCTTGAGCAGAAAACACAAGACGTATCGGTTACCGGTCTCATCATCAAGCCCGAATATGCAAAAAAGACGCGTGGCGAACAATTTATTTTTGTCAACAATCGCTTTATCCGAAGCCCGTATATCAATTCTGCTATTCGAAATGCTTATTCTGGATTGATTTCCGACGATAGTTTCCCAGGTCATTTTATTTTTCTCTCTATCGATCCTGCTCAAATAGACATCAATATTCATCCAACCAAAACTGAGATTAAGTTTCGCGACGAACGCCTCATTGCATCGGTTATTGCAAGTACAGTGCGCAGGGCGCTTGGCAGCCACAATGCAATGCCAGCCATCGATTTCGAGGTAGAGCAAAATTTCGACTTAACGCTCGACCCAACTCGCGAAGTAAAGATTCCTCAAATAAAAATAAATCCCGATTACAATCCTTTCAAAAACTCGGTTCAACCCATCGATTATACAAGCACCGAGCGATCGAGGCTTCGTTGGGAAGGACAATTGGAATCGTCGGCAACAACGCAAGTGCAGGCCAATTTTCCAAGCGAATATCCAAGCTCCGACCAAACGCGTACCGACGATACATATTTGCAAATTGGCAGACGATATATTGTTAGCAATGTGAAATCGGGTTTACTGCTGGTCGATCAGTCGGCTGCGCATCAGCGCATATTGTACGACGATTTGTTGGGAACTTATGAATCGGATTCTCACAATTCGCGCGTACTAATGTTTCCCGAAAACATTTCGCTCAATCAATCCGATAGCCAGCTGATGGCCGAAATTTCGGACGAACTCAATCAAAGCGGCTTTGTGATTTCGCAACTCGGACGTGATATGTTCAGTGTGAGTGCTGTTCCCGAAAACATCGATTTGAAAGGCATCACCGTTGCTCAGCTGATGGAATCGGTTCTCGAAGATTTTAAATCGTCGGGCACAATCCGTGGAGGCGATTTCAGGCATACTGTCATATTGTCAATGGCAAGAAAATTGTCGGTGAAGCCCGGTCAGTTTATGAGTCGCGAAATGATGCAAATGATGATTGCAAGGCTTTTTGCCTCTGCCAATTCCGAAATGTCGCCCGACGGACGACCTGTTTACCGAATCATCAGCGCCGAAGAACTAACAAAAATGCTGGTGTAATATTTTAAATGCTATGAACAATTCTTACCGCCCTAGCGGATTTTCTTTTTTGCCTCCGGTTGTGAAAAATTTGCTCATTATTAATGTAATGATGTTTTTGGCAACTTTTGTCTTAAAACATCAGGGCATTGACCTTGAAAGCCTATTGGGCCTTCATTGGATTGGATCAGACGTTTTCCGCCCTTATCAGTTTGTTTCGTACATGTTTATGCATGCCAATTTCACGCATATTTTATTCAATATGTTTGCGTTGTGGATGTTTGGATATTTACTCGAAAATGCGTTCGGTAGCAAACGATTTCTCATTTATTATATGGTAACAGGTATTGGTGCTGCGGTTTTCCAAATGTTTATTTATCACCTCCGAATAAGGTCAATCGAAGCTGTGCTCACTCCAGATCAAATACAGCTTGTTTATAGTCAGGGACTTGGTCTGCTTGAGAGAAATTTGAATTATTCCGATTCTGCAATGGGAGCTTTGAATGGTTTGATCAATGGGAACATGATTGGAGCATCAGGAGCAGTTTTTGGAATATTACTTGCATTTGGGATGTTATTCCCAAACAATCTCATCTATGTTTATTTTGCAATTCCTGTAAAAGCAAAATGGTTTGTCATTATTTATGGTGCCCTGGAACTTTTTCTAGGTTTTTCCAACAGCTCAGGCGACAATGTTGCGCATTTTGCTCACCTCGGTGGAATGATATTCGGTTTTATGATGTTGATGTATTGGAAACACCGGCATAAACTGAAACGATAAAGCTATGTTCTACCAACAAGCACCAACTCAAGGTGGTTTTCTCAACCGTTTTTTTCGGTTTCTGTTTGCCAACGATTCGTTGTCGAGGCTTATCTTAATAAATGCATCGTTTCTACTACTTGTGGGGATCAACGATTTGTATGTGTTTCTCTATCAACTCCCCGACATTTGGCCCGGTGGTTTGCCAGCCATTGTTTACTTTTCGGCATTGCCTGCCAATTTGGAGCAACTAACCGCTCGTCCATGGACTCCAATCACAAGCATGTTTGTGCATCAGGGATTTTTTCATTTCTTTTTCAATATGCTGATGCTCTATTTCAGTGGTCTCATTTTCAAATCGCTGCTGCGAAACCGCAATTTGTGGATTACTTATCTGGCTGGAGGTCTCGCAGGTGCTTTGGTTTTTGTTGCCGCTTACAATATTTTTCCTGTATTTGCACCAGTGTTGCCCATCAGCTTTGCCATTGGCGCAAGCGCAGCTGTAATGGCTGTTCTATTTGCTTCGGTGGCATACGCTCCCGATTATTCCATTCGCTTATTTTTATTTGGAAATATTCAGCTCAAATTTATGGCTCTCGCATTTGTGTTAATAGATTTGCTTAGCATTTCAACACAAAACCCTGGCGGACATATTGCTCACCTTGGAGGAGCTCTTTTTGGGCTCACTTATGGTTTTTTGCTTCGACGTAAGTTTCGTTTCAAGCTCAACCCAATGCGAATTCGCAAACGAAAACCCAGTATGAAAAGCAAACCCAATACCGGTTTCAAACCCGAAACCGACGACCAATACCGCGTGAGACGCGCAAACGAACAGAAAAGTATCGATTTTATTCTTGATAAAATATCGAAAGGTGGCTACGACTCGCTCACAAAAAGCGAGAAAGAATTTCTTTTCAAGCATGGGAAGTGATTGTTGAACATCCAAGGTTTATTGGGAGCAGACATCCAAGGTTTTTCAACGAACAATCATAACAGACTATCTTTGGCATTTCCTCTCGCCCACGACAGATAGATTCCCCAAACAGAAAAAAAGGCTATCCACTTTTGGCGGACAGCCTTTTTATAAAAAGAAGTAAGATAAATTACTTAACGCTGGTAGCTAAAGCAGCACCGGCTTTGAATTTAACAACTTTTTTAGCAGCGATTTTAATTTTCTTTCCGGTGCGTGGGTTAACGCCTTCGCGAGCGCTTCTTTTTGCTGTCGAGAAAGAACCAAAACCTACTAATGAGATTCTGTCACCTTTTTTCAATGCTTTTCCTGTAACGGACATGAAAGCGTCAAGAGCTTTTTTCGAGTCAGCTTTTGTTAATTTGCTGGCAGCTGCCATAGCATCGACCAATTCTGATTTGTTCATTTTTTTGGGTTTTAAAATTTGATGTTGTAAATGTAGCACTATAATTTGAATAGAGAGTGTTAAATCTCGCAAAAATACGCTATTGTTGATAACTTGGCAAGTTATTAACAAAAAACACGTGCTATTACTTGTCTGTGAGCATATTTTTTTAAAAAATCAACTGTTTTACGTCATTTTTTATTCTTGCACATCTTACAAAGCCTTTAGAGATTAACTTTACAGAAAAATAAATTTCAAAAAAAAAAGGCTCTTCGTCGATTAAACGAATAGCCTTTTTGTAAGCTTAGCGGTTAATTACTTAACGCTAGTAGCTAAAGCTGCACCTGCTTTGAATTTAACAACTTTCTTAGCTGCGATTTTGATTTTCTTTCCAGTACGTGGATTAACGCCTTCGCGAGCGCTTCTTTTAGCAACTGAGAATGAACCGAATCCTACGAGAGCAATTCTGTCACCTTTTTTCAGAGCTTTGCCTGTAACGGTCATGAAAGCATCGAGAGCTTTCTTCGAGTCAGCTTTGGTCAATTTGCTGGCAGCTGCCATAGCGTCAATTAATTCAGCTTTGTTCATTTGTCTTGGGTTTAGGTTAATAATTGTGAGTTAACAATGCGCAAATATAAGACTGAAATACCATTTGTCAACACTTTTTGCTCGAAAAGCGCAATTTTGTTGATAAATTACCTATTTAGTTAATAACTTTTAGACAAAACACCCACATTTCATAGATGAATAAGGTGCGAACTCAACTATTCAAATTTATTATCCACCAACAAAAACCCGTAACCCCTTAAAAACTCATCGATTAACATCGCTCCACGGCCAGATAGTTGGAGTTTATTGATGTTCAGATAACCCTTACCACATTTAACATGAATAAACGATTTCACATCGGTTTCAATACTGCCACATTCACCTTCAAGCTCTTTTTCGTTGCTGGGGGTTGCTGAAAGTATTTTAAAGGAGTTTTCGCTGCCATCTTTACCTGTTAAAGTAGTCCATGCTCCTGGGTATGGCGACAAACCACGAATTTTATTGCTCACCTGTTCCGAAGTATTGCTCCAGTCGATTCGTGCAGTTTCGCGACTCAATTTGGGAGCTGGCTTAAAGCTTTCGGCAATCGTCTCTTGTGCTATTGGTTGTATGTTTCCCGAATCAATTAAATCGAGGGTTTCGAGCAGCAAAGTGCTTCCAGACATTTTCATTCGGTCGTGCAATTGTCCCATGTTTTCATGGTCGCCAATTTCTATTCGCTGCTGTTTAATGATATTGCCCGTGTCAATTTTATTGTTGATGAAGAATGTGGTGAGTCCTGTTTCTTTCTCCCCATTCATAATAGCATGGTTGATAGGAGCAGCTCCACGATATTGTGGCAGCAACGAAGCATGAAGATTAATAGACCCTTTGACCGGAATGCTCCAAAGCATTTCGGGAAGCATACGAAATGCAACAACAACCATCAAATCGGGATTGATACCTTTTATAATATTAAGAAATCCAGCATCTTTTAAGCTTGTGGGTTGAAGCAGCGGAATATCGTGCTCTTCGCAGAACAATTTCACATCGCTAAAGGCTATTTTGCGACCTCGTCCGGCAGGTTTGTCGGGTGCGGTTACAACTGCTTCAACTTCGTGTTTCGAATTGAGTATGGCTTCGAGCGATGGAACCGCAAAATCGGGCGTTCCCATAAATACTATTCTGAGCATATTCGCTTTTTTTTATCGCAATGACTGATTCAAAGCTACCATACTGATAGCAGTTGCAGCAGCTTCGATGCCTTTATTGCCATGTTTTCCGCCCGAGCGGTCGAGCGCCTGCTGCATAGTGTTGGTTGTCAATACACCAAAGATAACTGGCAATGCATGCTTTATTCCAACCTGCGCAATACCGTTTGCAACTGCATTGCATATAAAATCGAAATGACGCGTTTCGCCTTGAATAACACAACCAAGACAAATAACTGCATCGAAGCGAAGCGTTTGAGCAAGCATTTCGGCTGCTGCCGACAGTTCAAAACTTCCTGGTACTTCGAATACTTCAATGTTGCTGCTGTCGGCACCACTTTCGAGTAAAGTTGCAACTGCCCCATCGCGCAAGGCGTAGGTAACTTCGCTGTTCCATTGCGAAACAGCAAGAGCAAAACGCATTTTGGCAGCTGTCTGCAAAATGCGACCTACATCCGAAAGATTCTTTTTCTTTTCAGTCATGCCTATTGACCGGCATTTTTCATTTCAGTTGCTCTGGCAATGTATTTCTTTACTTCGCGGGCTTCGTACGATTTCCAATACTTGGTTTTGATTTGCTCATACAATGCAATGGCTTCGTCCCAATTGCCCATAGCTTCTTGAACCCAAGCAGCACGCATCAAATACATTGGCGAAGTAAAAGTGTTTTCCGATTGCTCGGCAGCTTCCATATAATATTTCAGGGCATTCTCCTGATCGTTCAATTCCATATATGCATCAGCAATACATCCTGTTGCCATAGGGCCAATGATATCGTCGTCACCATCAAATTTCTCCAACTCATCAATGGCGTCTTCAAACATTCCTTTTTTCAAATAAATCATTCCAACATAATAATGCGAAATGTTTCCTGAAGGAGTTCCACCGTATTCGTCAATTATATCAAGAAATCCAGGATACACACCATCGCCATTCAAAGCCAAATCGAGCGAATCCATTTCGTAATAATACTGAGCTGTGTAAATCTCATTGGCAGCTTTTTCAATTTTTGGACCCATGATGAAGCGATTGTAGCCCCAAATTCCAAGAATAATTAAAATTGCTCCAGAAACAACATAAAAAATGATGTTTTTGTTTTTTTCAATAAACTGCTCGGCTTTCGATAATGAGGATGAAATGTTTTCAAGACGATCATCTCCAGTGGGTTTGTTTTCTGTTGCCATAATTTGAGATTTCAGATTCGAGGTGCAAAATTAATGGTTTTTTTGATACAATAGCCTTTTTTTCAATGCCAATATGCACGCAATTGCCACTTATGCAGAAATTGCCTACACAAATAAATATGTCAATTTCGCTAAAAATTGTTTTTCAGAGCCTATTCCAGAGACTTAGATTCCGATTCGGATGCACTTTCGATGGCAGTAGAAACAACAGTTGTAATTGTCAATTCGTCGTTTTCGTTGAAATAATCCATGGTGATATCGCGAGGCGAATTGTTGTTGTTGTTTTTTATTATTTCTTCGGCAAGTGGATCTTCGATGTACTTTTGAATTGCGCGTTTTAGCGGACGTGCTCCAAAATTCGGATCCCAACCCTTTTCAACAATAAAATCGCGTGCTTCGGTTGTGAGTTTCAGCGTTATTCCACGTTCTTCGAGACGACGGAAAACACCCATAAGTTCAATGTCGATGATTTTATGAATTTCGTCGCGCTCCAAATTATTGAAAATAATCACATCGTCTATTCTATTTAGAAACTCTGGTGCAAATGCCTTTTTAAGAGCATTTTCGAGCACACTTTTTGCATAACCCGCTTTCGACGATTCTTTTGAACTGGTGTTGAATCCTACACCCGAACCAAAATCTTTTAATTGGCGTGTGCCAATATTGGAAGTCATAATGATGATGGTATTCTTAAAATCGACTCTTCGTCCTAAGCTATCGGTGAGCTGTCCATCGTCTAAAACTTGAAGCAAAAGATGAAATACGTCGGGGTGAGCTTTTTCTATCTCGTCGAGCAAAACAACACTGAATGGCTTGCGACGCACTTTTTCGGTGAGCTGACCACCTTCTTCGTAGCCAACATATCCCGGAGGCGCTCCAATGAGTCGAGAAACAGCAAATTTCTCCATGTATTCGCTCATATCGATGCGAATAAGTGCATCGTAGGTATCGAAAAGATATTTCGAAAGTATTTTTGCCAAGTAAGTCTTTCCCACTCCAGTTGGACCGAGAAAAACAAAGCTGCCAATAGGTCGTCCTGGATCTTTCAATCCAACTCGATTGCGTCGGATACTTTTGGCAATTTTCTGGAGAGCTTCGGCTTGACCAATCACTTTATCGGCAAGTTCTTCTTCCATGCGCATCAATCGGTCGCTCTCGTTTTGTGCAACACGCGTCACTGGAACTCCAGTCATCATGGCTACCACTTCGGCAACATCTTCTTCGCCAACTATTTCGCGTTGTTTTTCGGCTTCATCGTCCCACTTCAAGCGCGCTTTATCGAGTTTTTCGAGTAATATTTTTTCCCTATCGCGATGCTTAGCAGCTTCTTCGTATTTCTGCATTTTAATTGCAGCGGTTTTTTGGTTTTTGGCATCATCGATTTCGGCTTCCAAATCGAGAATGTCTTGCGGAACATTCAAATGCTTCAAATGAACCCTAGCGCCTGCTTCGTCAAGTGCATCAATGGCTTTGTCGGGAAGCGCTCGGTCGCTTATATACCGTTCGGTTAAAGTTACACACGAGTCGATAGCTTCGTCGGTATAGCGCACCAAATGATGATCTTCGTAACGCTCCTTGATGTTTTGTAAAATTTCTCGGGTTTCTTCTATACTGGTGGCATCAACCAAAACCTTTTGAAAACGACGCTCGAGAGCCCCGTCTTTTTCGATATAGTTGCGATATTCGTCGAGTGTTGTAGCTCCAATACATTGTATATCGCCACGTGCAAGCGCAGGTTTAAACATATTTGAAGCATCGAGCGAACCACTAGCACCGCCAGCACCAACAATGGTGTGAATTTCGTCGATAAACATAATTACATCATGGTTTTTCTCGAGCTCGTTTAAAAGTGCCTTCATCCGCTCTTCGAATTGACCACGGTATTTGGTTCCAGCAACCAACGAAGCCAAATCGAGCATCACTATTCGTTTGTTGTGCAAAGTGCGAGGAACTTTTCGTGCAGCAATGCGCAAAGCAAGTCCTTCGGCGATGGCCGATTTGCCTACACCAGGCTCGCCAATGAGAATGGGATTGTTTTTTTTGCGACGACTCAAAATTTGAGCAATTCGTTCAAGTTCTTTGTCGCGACCAACAATTGGGTCGAGGCGATTTTCTTCGGCAGCTTTGGTTAGGTCGCGTCCAAAATTGTCGAGAACAGGCGTTTTCGATTTGGGCTCTCCACTTTTTTTCGATGAGCTACTAAAACTGCTGCGTTCGTCGGCTTCATCGTCGTCCATTGGCATATCGTCGCGAATACGTTCCGAATAATTTTCTTCGCTTCCAGTGATATTGCGAATTTCTTTCACAACCATTTCGTGGGTAACATTTTGTCGTTCAAGAAGAAGCGAAACATTGTTTTTCCCTTCTTTAAGAATTGCGAGCAATAAATGTTCTGTTTCAATCAGATCGCTTTTTAAATCGCGTGCAAAAAGATATGTTAGCTTTAAAATTTGCTCAACCTGCCTCACCAAGGGAATATCGCCTTCCGTTGCTGGGGTCGATTCATCGTTTACCGTGGCAGTTTTTTCAACAGCTTTGCGCAATTCGCCTAAATTAACACCGAAATTGCGCAAAATATGAATAGCAAGGCTGTCGCCTTCGCGAAGCATACCCAAAAATAAATGCTCAACACCTACATAAGGACTGTTCAGCCGATGAGCTTCTTCTTTGCTGAAACCCAGTATATCCATTACCCGTTGGGAGAATTTTGATTCCATAATTACTGATAAAAGTTATTACAAACGTACGAATTTTGTACCAAAGGTAGGCGTTTTACTGTATTCTGCAAAATTGTCAGGTCAATACTTTTGAACACAACTTTGTTATTTCTGATTAACCTCAATTATACCATTGAGGTTGTTGTGTTCAATTGCAGCTGTTTTTACCACGAATTAACGAATTTCCCAACTTGAACAATACCATCGCTGATTACATCAAAAATGCTACACGAGGCTGTCTCAAAAGTCGCGCTTAGGCACAAACAGAACATTCCGCCGTCCTCGTACTCCATTGGCAAATTGATTCAGATTATGACATGGAGTCGTTGTGTTTGTGCCTGTTACGACGATTCCATATTCTGGCTTTTATGACATTAA
>DYON01000065.1:8690-11569 GCA_020720525.1 Acetofilamentum sp. | reverse complement strand
AATCATAATTCTTAAGCTCTAATCTGTATTTGTGTGTTTAATTTGATTTCGATACTTTATTAAAAAGGAGGCTTTTTAATAAAGGCTGAATTCAAGTCTCAAATGCGACTTTTTTGTTTTTCAAAATTATGGAAAATTTATTAAATTCCAAAATAATTTCATGCTATATTATTTTCAAGGAATGAAAAATCTGTAGAATACATTTCTTTCTCTGTTTTGCCTCTGTGCAGAAAAAAAACGATGAATTCTACTTCATCTTTTTTAATTCTATCTATTGTTTTACGAAGTAAATTGTTCCAAATATAATTTGTTTTGGAATCATATTTTGTTTCATTCATCTCTTTTGTGAAATCTGTTCCACCAGCAAAACTTACTTGTAATGCTTCAATTATGGCGTTGAAGTTTTTAAATGGCTTAATTGATATACCCCACCAACCAAATAAAAACGAAATTGTAGAATACCATATAGAAATAAGAATTAAAGCTGTTTTGCTTTTGATTACACCAGTTTCAAAACAAAATCCCAAAACGCAATATTTGAAGTATCTATAAATGGGTTCCATTTTTTGTGGAATTGAAGATTTTACTGCTGTTAGAGCACCAAATATACAAACAACATCTGTTCTTGTGCACAAAATGCGCGGAAAAATGAAGTTTTTAATAAAAATCAGATTGAAAAAATGAAGTTGCATTCAATTCATCTATGAATTATCAATAAAAAATCATCTTATTGGTCGATTCGGAAACAATTTTAGCAAAAAACAGTATAAAGAAACCAGAAATACATAGCATTATCCACACATTGCCCCAAAAGGGAAAAATATGGTTTATCGGGTTGTTGGCAATCTTATTTTTTGCTAGCAATCAAGCTATTTTTGCCCAAGAAAATGGCGACGACGAGCAGGTTCGTATCGAAGCCGATAAGCTTTTTGCACAAAAGAAATTCACCGAAGCTTTTCCCAAATACTCCCAATTGCTGAGTTTGCATCGCAAAGATCCTTTCTATTCGTACCGATTTGGTGTTTGCATGCTTTATTCGGACAGGCGCGACCCCGAGCAACCCATCAAATATATGGAATTGGCTGTTAATCAGCTTCAGGGCGAAGACGCATTGATGCTTAAATTCTATTTAGGCGTGGCTTATCATCAGGCATATCGATTTGGTGAAGCCATCAGGGCGCTTGAAGCATTCAAACGAGAGATAACTCCTAAAAATCCATATTACAAAGAAGCTCTCGTACGACTAACCATGTGCAACAACGGTGTTTCGTTGCTCCAAAATCTGAGTTCGCTTGTGGTGATGAAGCGCTACGAGGTTGCACTCGACAATTTTTTCCGTTCGTACGATATCGCCAAATTTGGCGGCAGCATAGGTCCCAAACCCGAATTCTTGATGACCAAATACGACAAAAAACAAGGCAATCAGGAGTTGATTTTTTTTAGCGACACACATCAGGTAGTTTATTACAGCAGCTACGGCAAAAAGGATGTCGGAGGTAAAGATATTTATCGAGTGTATAAACTCGATGGAGGCAAGTGGTCGGAGCCCGAGCGGTTGAGCAATTCTGTAAATACCGAATTCGACGAAGATTATCCCTACCTTCTTCCCGATGGAAAAACTTTGTATTTTAGCTCGAAAGGGCACAATTCGATGGGTGGATACGATATATTTCGTACTACATTCGATTCCACCAAAGGCGATTGGACAACTCCTGTAAATATCGATTTTGCCATCAATACGCCATTCGACGATATCATGTTTATTACCGACCCGAGCCAGCGTTATGCTTGGTTTTCGTCGTACCGCAACAGCAGCGATGGCAGAATAATGGTGTTTTTGGTGCGAATAGACCAGAAAATTCCCGATTATGGCGACTATCGTCCCGAAATGATTGGTGCAACAAATATTGATGTGAACAGCAAAGACTATCTGAATACGGTTGCATTGCTTCGCGATAAAGCACGACTCGACGTGAATTCGAACGAAGAGATGGTGATTGATACTCCCAAAGTCATTGTAAGTGCATCGGACAACGCTCGCTACAATATTCCTCAAAATCCGACCGACAACCAAATTGTCGATTTGGCTTTCTTTCATGTAAACGCAGCCGAAGATCGGATGGAAGTATTCAGAAGTATGCGCGATGCTTCGATGAATTTGAGCAATACCAAGAAAGATCAGGCTACCGATTTGAATAAGAAAAGCCAGCAGATGTACGACCAAGCGCTCAGCGAAACCGACTCGAAAACGCGAAAAGATTTAATGGTCGAAGCAACTGCCAATTCGAAAAAAAGCGAACAATTGCTCGACGAATCTAATTTGGCGAAACAAATGTATCAGCAATATTCCGATGCAGCCGACGAGCAATCAAAAACGTTGGAACGACTTCAAAACAGAGCAGGTTATGTTCAACAGCTTGCCATGTCGCGACAACTCGATACATCGGTTGTATTGCTCAAAAAGCTTATCGACGATATCGATACATTTAAAATTACGCTTGTTGAGCTCGATAAAAAAATCAGAGGCGACCAAGAATATGTTGCAGAACTCGAAAAAGACGTTTCGAGCAAGTATGCCGATTCGAAAAGACTTGACGAAGAAGCTAAAAAACTCGATCAGGAAGCCGATGCCTATTTTCACGAAGCTTCGCTGGCAACCGATCCTGAATTGAAAGATGACTACACAACCGAAGCCAATCGGCTGAAAGACGAAGCAAAAAACAAACGCAACGACGCTCAGCAATTGAAAACCGATGCCAAGTCGAGCGAAAATGAATTGGTGTCGCTCAAATCAAATTCGACCAAACGCAACGAAATTGCGAACAATCTGCTTGCAATGACAAGCGATACCAACAATGTTGCAAACAATAATGGGAATA
>DYON01000065.1:0-8590 GCA_020720525.1 Acetofilamentum sp. | reverse complement strand
ACGATGTAGCCAATAATGTGAACAACAACATTAATAATAACGGCAACAACAATTCTAACCAGAACAATACTAACAATGTTGCAAACAATAATGGGAATAACGATGTAGCCAATAATGTGAACAACAACATTAATAATAACGGCAACAACAATTCCAACAACAATTCTAATCAGAACAATACTAACAATGTTGCAAACAACAATGGGAATAACGATATCGCCAATAATTCAAATAGTGATAATCGGTTAGAATTGGTTCAAATGCAGGTGAAAAGCAATTTGATTGCATCGCGCGATTCGGTGAACAATTTGCTAACTCATAATAACCTGCAAAAAGACGCTGTTCAGTTATCATTTGCGCAGAAACAGCAGCAATACGACCAATTGATAAAAGAGTGGAATAGCCTGAGCAAAAAACAATCGCCTTCGAATTTGGAACAGATGCGAATGACCGAGATTGAAGCTGACTTAAAAGATTTGAATCTGCAAATGAACGTGCTTTCCGATTATTACAGCGAGCTTGACTTATACAATTCGAGCCTTATACAGGTCGAAAACGAATTGGAAGGTCTTGTGCAAAATGTAAGCAGCAACAGTGTAGCATCCGACACCAATGCTTTGTATTCGGCTCGCGATAAAAGCAACGATGCAATTGCTTCGTTGAATCGACAAAGCGACAACAAAGGCAACAATTCTTTGGCGCTTAAAACCAACGATTTTAGAACAGAAATAAAAAATATCGAAGACAATCGTTCCAAAACAACGGAAGAATTGAGCAATTTGCAAAAGCAGCTCGACAAGCAGCAATCGCAGTTCGACAAGCTGAAAGATGGCAAAAAGAAAGACCAACTTGCCATCGATATGGAAAATACGAAAAAGCAAATTGCTGTTAAACAGGCAGTTGTTGATAGTCAGAACGAAAATATTGTTGCGCTGAACGATTCGGTGCGCTACTTGGAACAACGAACGCAATTGCTTTCGGAGACCAGCGATTCGTACAGTAAACTATCTTCAAAAGAATTGAATCAGCTTTCGAGCGAATACAGCAAATTGGCTGCGAAACCCAACATTGAAAATGTGGGCAAACTTCCCGATTTTGCGTTAGCTACAAACAATACTACTCAGCCAAACAATACACAAATTGAGAATCCGGTCGATACAAGCCGCAGCAACAATACAATCAATATGTTGTATGCCAACAATGGCTCGATGCAAGATATCGACAAAAATGCCATGACCGACGATGTTCAAGATTTGGTTCAGTCCACTTATTACAACATGGGCACCGAGGTTTTTCTGGTTCGAATTGCGGTTTTGAAAAAGAAATTGGCCGAAAATCCTGCCGACTCGAATGCTGTTAAAAGCGAGATTGAAATGCTTTCACGCACCATGCGTGCATACAATTCGGAAGCCGATGCATATAGAAATATCGCCGAGAATAATTTCAGGCTCAATGGAAAGCCAACTCCAACCGATATTGCTGTTCCACAACCCGATTTGATGGCTTCGTATCACATGCAGCAATATGCTGCCGATCTACTGAAAGCCGATAGTTTGCGTCGCATTGCCGAAAATACAGCCGATTTGGTAGCGAAAAACAAGATTTTGCAGCAGGCATCCGAATTCGACGAATCGGCCAAAAGGCATTATTTGATGGGGTCGGATATTTATGGGGTTTGGAGCAACAGTGTGTTCGAAAGTGGCAACAGCGTGCTTACCGATAACAATGTATCAGCCGATGCCAATTCCGATTTGGCGAAGATGCAAATGATTGAAGCGCGTCAATTGCGCAGCGATGCATTCCGAAACACCGATTTCGAAAAACAAATCGAATTGCTCAATCGGGCACGCAAACTCGAACAAAGTGCGTTGCTACTTCAGCAAAAATCGATGAACAATGCTGGACTCGACAATCCAGAAAGAATGATGACCAAAACAGTAACCGACATTGAACAGAAAACGGGTACTTCGCTCGATATTTTGGCAAGCAATTATCTGAAAAGCAGCGACGCGCTCAATCCCTACACTGGTGTTCCATCCAATTTGTCTGTTGGAAACGATATTGCTAATAATAATAACAACAATAATAACAACAATAATAATAATAATAATAATAATGATAATAATAATAACGAGAATAACAACAACAATAACAACAATAATAATCCTGATAATAATTCAAACAACAACAATTCAACGATCCCAAATAATACCAATAATAACGATAGCAATAATGTTGCGAACAACAACAATCCCGATAATAATGCTAACAACAACAATTCAACGAATGCGAATAACAATGCTACGAACAACAACAATGCTTCAAACAATAACACCAACAATGCCACTACTACAAATAGCAATGTTGAAGGATTGTATTACCGAGTTCAAATAGCAGCTTCGCGACAGATGGTCGATACGTTGAAGTTGTTTAAAAATTTGCATGTTGTTTTCGAACAGTCGGGTGGTTGGTATCAGTTTATGACAGGATATTTTACAAGCTATAATCCAGCAAATACCGAGCGCATCAGAATTCGTCCGCAGGGTTTTGCCGATGCTTTTGTGGTTGCTTATTACAATGGTAAACGCATTCCGGTGTACGAAGCTCGGAAACTTGAGCAAGGCGGCGCATTGGTTGCCAACAATAACAACAACATCAACAACGCAAATCCAAACACCAATAACAACAATAATTCGGCAGTTGCAGGAAATTATTCCATGACCGATGTTGATGGCTTAGTGTATTCGGTTCAGGTTGGTGTATATGCCAAAACCCGCAATAGCGACCAGCTTTTTGGAATCAAGCCGCTAATAGAAGAGAGAATGGCAAATGGATACTATCGTTATTTTGCTGGTACATTCAATGCAATGAACGATGCTGTTGCTGCTCGAAATACCATTCGCACCAATGGAGTGCCCGATGCATTTGTTGTAATTCTGTACAAAGGCCGCAAAATCACCCAAGCCGAAGCCGATCGTTTGATTGCAAATGGCAATTCGTTTGGTGGTGGTTTGAAAGCTACTTCGGGAACTCAAGCAAACAACAATACAACAAACAACACAACAGTAAACAACATTGTGCCGTCTGTAAAACCAGTATTTAAAGTTCAGATTGGAGCTTACAGCAAAGACGTTCCCGTTGATGTTGTGAATGCACTCATCAGTTTGGCTGGCGAAGGCATCGAAACCAGCAAAGCCGACAACGATATGACCATTTACACCGCCGGAAAATTCGAAACTTATGCCGATGCCGAAGCCATGAAAATTGAACTTGTTGGCAAAGGTTTGTCCGATGCTTTTGTGGTAGCCTATTCGGGCAATAAGCGCATGAATTTGCAAGAAGCCATTAAGCTGGTGGGTGGAAAATAAAAAATCAAACTTACAAAACCTGTTGCGGCTCCAATAGCCATCGGAATGATATCTGCAAACAGTTAGCCAACAACAGAAATCAACTAATAAGCAAAACCATCTTTCCTCTTTCAAATTAGTATCTTTGCAATTCAAGTAAAACAAATGATCAATTCCAAACTCATCTGGAAACCAGGCAACATGCTTTATCCGCTGCCAGTAGTAATTGTTTCGTGTGGCAATAAAGAAAAACACAATCTCATTACCATTGCATGGACCGGCACATTGTGCACCACGCCACCTATGGTTTACATTTCGGTTCGTCCCGAGCGCTATTCGTACGATTTAATCAAATCGTCGATGCAATTCACCATCAATTTGGTTGATAAAGACTTGGCTTTCGCTGCCGATTTTTGTGGTGTTCGAAGTGGTCGAGATATCGATAAATTTAAGACCATGCATCTCACTCCAATTGATGGAGTTGCCGTTGCTTGTCCATATATAGCCGAAAGTCCATTGTCGATGGAATGCAAAGTGACGCAAATTCAAGAATTGGGCTCGCACCACATGTTTATTGCCGAAGTGCAAAATACCATTGCCGACGAACGATTTTTCAACAAGCGCACTGCCAAATTCGAAATTGAACAAGCTGGACTAATCAGCTACAACCACGGTGGCTATTTCGAACATGGCGAACTGTTTGGACATTTTGGATATTCGGTGAAGAAGAAGTAATCTTTTGATTTTGCTGGTCAATTGAATTGAGATGTGCGATTGCTGATGAATATCATTTTTATTTTTAAAAAGGGTTTAAACAAATAAATGATTTTATTACTTTTGTTCATATAAACTCTAACAAAAACACACAAATATGGCTATTCATTTCACCGATGTAGAATTTGAAAAAGACGTGTTGCAGAGCGACATTCCTGTTATTGTTGACTTTTGGGCCGAATGGTGTGGTCCTTGCCGAATGATTGGCGCAAGCATTGAAGAGCTGGGCAACGATTATGCTGGAAAAGTAAAGGTTGGAAAACTTAATGTGGACGAAAATCCAGGAGTTACTACCAAATACGGAATTCGCAACATTCCAACCATTTTATTTTTTAAAGGTGGCGAAGTTGTAGAGAGACATGTTGGCGCAGTTCCCAAGCGTGCTATTGAAGAAAAATTGCTCAAGTTGCTTTGATCGATTGGAACGATAAGCGTCTTCAACAATTTGGCTATCTTGGTTTGCGTGCACGCCAAGTGGTTGAAGGTTTTATTACGGGGCTTCACAAGAGCCCCTTTCATGGTTTTTCGGTAGAGTTTTCCGAACACCGTCTCTACAACACAGGCGAAAGCACACGTTTCATCGATTGGAAACTCTTTGCCCGCACCGATAAGCTTTTTATTAAACGTTTCGAAGAAGAAACCAATCTTCGATGCCGACTTAAAATTGATGGTTCTGAGTCGATGTTGTTTCCCAACGACAAAACACAAGCTACCGAGCAACAAACCAAATTCAATTTTTCGGTCTTTCTGGCGGCTGTATTTATGACAAGTTTTCGCTCGCAGCGGGATGCTGTGGGATTGTCGGTTGTAAACGACGGATTGACTTTGCACACAACAGCCAAATCTACTTTTATTCATCATCAATTTCTGATGTCGCAATTGCAGTCGCATCTCGAAAATGTAAAAAAAACACCTGCTCCACAAACCAATTTGGTTGAGGCTTTGCACGAGGTGGCCGAACGCATTCATCGCCGTTCGATGGTGGTTATTTTTAGCGATTTGCTCGACGTGGCTCACAATACCGATGAGCTGATAGATGCTCTTCAACATCTGCGACACAATGGAAACGAAGTGATTTTGTTTCATACCCTCGATAAAAAATTCGAGGAACAATTCGACTTCGACA
Organism: Acetofilamentum sp.; assembly: GCA_020720525.1. GTDB lineage: Bacteria > Bacteroidota > Bacteroidia > Bacteroidales > DTU049 > GWF2-43-63. The sequence goes on along the minus strand of DYON01000065.1, from coordinate 3,343 downwards.
ATGCTCCGCATAAATTTATCGACCTCGAAAATAAAGGAGTGGTCAAAATTAGACCTGCCGAAGTACGCGAAATGTATCGAAAAAACTTTGCTAAGCTCATGAGCGAAATCAGAACCAAAAGTCCGCAATATGGTGTTGAGTATATCGAAGCCGACATTGCTGCAGGGCTTGAAAATGTACTTTTGCCTTTTTTCGCTCGACGAAGAATGTAATTAAGATTTCTTTTTGGAAGAGTTCATTTTGAAATACATTCCAATTGTTAAAAACAACAGCACCAGAGCAATTCCACCCAAAACACCAGTAATAAGTATATTGGAATTAGATGTATCGTCTTTCGAGCTGGCGGCAGAATTATCTTTCACCGTTTCCGGTTCTTCGTTGCGAACACCTTCCATCAACTTAAGCGAGTTTTCGGATGCCAATTTTTGATATTTCCATGCATTGTTGTAGTCGCCTAAGGCTGCGTAATTGTCGCTCAATAAATTCAGAATGGTTGAAATGTTGGTATTGTAATCTAAATTTAGTGCAAAATCGTAGGCATTGAGTAAATACTCGTTGCTTTCTTCGTATTTATGAGCTTCCGATAAAACTTTTCCACGCTGCATCAAAGCATGCGAAGCTAAGAAATCGTTGTCGGTGGCAACACAAATATCCATCGATTCGAAAAAGTAGTATTCTGCACTGTCGCTTTTTTCGATATCGTCGAGCAAGTACGAGTAGTACAAGTAGCTGGTGGCAAGCTCGTTGAGATTTTCGTGTTGTTCGCATAATGCCATAGCCGACTTTAGTTGCACCGCTGCCTGATCGAATTGTTTGTTGCATCGAAAATTTTCACCAATATTCATTTTTACGATGGCAATATGCATTGGGTCGTCATATTCTTCGAAAACCGTTAAGGCTTTAAAAAAAAACTTACTGCTTTCGGTGTAATTGTGTTGCTCCTGATAAGCAACTCCCGTGTTAATCCATGCTTGGCCAGCGCCAAAATCGTTTCCACTTTGCAAATTGTACTGCGCCGATGTTTTATAAATTTCTAGGGCTTCGGCATATTGCCCTCTGAACTGATACAATTGAGCCAAATTATTTAGTCCCAAAGCCATTCCAGCTGTGTCTTTAAGTGCATGGTCAATTCCAAGGCTGATTCGATAGTATTTTTCGGACAAACCAATGCTGGCTGTTTGTTTGTAGCAATTTCCCAAATTGAGTGCCGAAGCCGACATTCCAATGGAATCGTTGAGCAGACAATAGAGCGTGTAGCTTTGTTTGAGAACGATTGCAGCACTATCGAATTGACTACCAAAATACATTGCAACACCCATGTTTTTTAAGCTGAATGCCATAGTTGAGGTATCGCGAATTGCTTCCGATTTATGAAAAGCCATTGTGGCTAATTTCAAACTGTTTTTGGGGTCGTATGTCCGTATTTCAATGGCTCTTCGATTGAGCGAATCGGCTGTGGGAGTAGATAATTGTGCAAATGCTCCAAAAACAAAGAAAAACAACAATAGGGTGCTAAAAGATTTCATGTGTTAATGTCTAAACAAATTTACACTTTTTTTTAATTCACAGATTCTTTTTTTTATTATTTCAGCAAAATTTCAACAAGAGGCGAATAGGCATTCTTTCCATTTTGAGTAATCTCAACTGCTTTAATGCTGTGTTTGTTAGCATTTTTGAACCAAACCACTCTTACAAATCCTTTATCAATCCTATTTTCGATGATGCATCCACCTTCAATTTTCCAATAAACCATGCTTCCTTTTTTATAATTCTTGATTGAATACAATGTTGTTTGAGAATTGGTGCTTATTGATGTTTTTCCTTCAATTGCTATGCTGTCGCGCCCAAGCAAATTGACCAAAAAGCTATCGATGGAATGTGTGATTATGCCGAACTGAGGAGTGTATTTGTTTTCGTCGTCCACTTGTGGCTCGTGCGCGCCATTGCTTATGGTAATGAGTTTGCTGGTAAAGCCAAACGATTGTGCTCGTTCGTGAATTTTTTTCGAACCATATACCTTGTTCATAAAAAAGGCTGTAAAATTCTCGTCAATATTGCGAAAAGGATAATTGTAATCGTAAGGTACAATGCGGTCGCTATCGCCATGAATTAGCAACAAAGGAGTTTTTTCGTCTTTGTCGAGCATATCGATGTGGGTAAGTGCTCCCCACATATTGACGATTCCTCGAATTTTGAACTTTTCGTTGCGGTATTCGCCCGAACAATCGAGACAACCCAAATCGTCTTGCAACATGAACAAGTTACCTTCGGTGCTTGGATATGCTTCGCTGTTGTTCATAAATGCAGTTTTAAGTGCAATAAAACCTCCAGCACTGTTGCCAGCAACAAAAATGTAATTCGGGTCGATGCGATACTTTTTACTGTTCTTTTTCAACCACCTAATAGCCGAACGCGAATCTTGAACTGCTTTGTAAATACAGCGCTCCAAATTGCTATAAGCATTAGGCAAAAAGATATATCCCATCCTATAATTGATACTCGCAACCACATAACCCATTTTTGCATATCTGTTGGCAAGTTTCACCTGAAAATCGTCGCGCTTGTCGCCAACAATGAATGCACCTCCGTGAATCAAAACCAGCAGAGGTCGCTTTTGTAAAGTATCGTTGCGCGGTTGGTAAATATCCATTTTCAAATCGAGATCCTCAGCAAAAAGATTGTTGGCAATACCGTTGATTACTTCGCTAATGATTGTTGGATACGACTCGGCATTCATGTCTTTTACTGGCTTGGTCGAATAGAACCCCGATGCTTTGCTGTATTTCACTTCGGTTCGACTTGCCGAATCGAAAACGGACTCGTTGTATCGGTTTTGTGTTTTCGGAATAATATATTGAGGCTCGAAATTGAACAAAATCAATTTATTTTCTCGATCTGTTTTAATTTCTGCTCGAAGCGAATCGATCTGCCAACTGCCACCAAGGTTTGTTGTTTGATTTTGAATCGTAAATTCCAAGCCGTTTTTGTCGGCAACGAATGTGCCCGAGCTAACAATTGCTTTTCCATTTTCAATAAAGCAAATTCCATTGCCAGCATCATCCGAAGTTTGGGTAAATCGAAGATAGAGCATCGATCCCTTTTCAGTTTCGCCAGCATACCAACCATCTTTCGATATTTTAGAAAAATCGCTTTTAGACCCCGACGAACAAGATTCCAACAACAATGAAATGATTGATGCCAAAAATAGCAAAATCGAAACATGCTTCATACCAAACTATTTCTGGCAAATATAAAAAAATAGATTATTCAATACAAATCAAATTGTATGAATTGGTCAAATTCGAAAACGAAAATGTTGCTGAAAAATCAGCCAATGCTAATT
>DYON01000398.1 GCA_020720525.1 Acetofilamentum sp. | reverse complement strand
AAATCTTCAATTTCAGCGGGATCTTGTTCGCTTAACTTGAGGCTCATTTCGTGATAATTGCTAAATCCAAGACTTTTGGCTACTTCGTTGCGTTTTTTCACCAATGCAATTATGTCGGTCGAAACATCGTCGCCAATCTTTTTTGAGCCAATCCAAACCTTTTCGAGCTTTTTACTGTCGGTCGATTCAACTAAAATACTCTCAACTTCATTGTCGGTAAGTGAATCGCCATCTACAACAACGCGGTATGTGTTGAATTTTTTCGAAATGGCTGTTTCCATTCCAATAATGTCGTTGAGCAATTTCTCATCTACTTGATTGCTCAAATAGGCATTGTAGAGAACTTCAAGTTCGCGGTCGAGCAAAGTGTCTTTTACTCCTCCAGCATTTTTAATTTTTTTGAGAAACTCGAAATCTTCTTTGTTTGCGAATACTTTGGTGTATTTAATTCCCAATTCTTCAACCTTGTTGTAATCTTCTTCTTTTCCACTTATTTCAGCATTCCATGCGGCAAGCGAATACTCTTTGGTGAGTGGACGGATGGTGTCTTCGAATTTTTTAATAAATGTTTGAAAATCTGTTTTCATGTCTCCTCCTTCTTTTTTTTTACAGCCAGTTATTCCCAGAACCATTAATGCTGATAGTAGGTTTATTATATAATGCTTTTCTTGTTTTTTATTCTCCCAGTTTTGCTGTGCAAATTAATGCATTATTTTAGAATAGATGGTCGAAATTCTATTAATTTACCTAATTTTTTACAATAATTATTGATAGAGTGAAAAAATATACCCATATCGTTTGGCTGGTTGCTCGAGGTAGCTGTTCTTTGCCGATTATTGCAAATGGTCTTTTAAACCGTTCCATATCCACCGATTGGCAGAAAGGATCTACGGCACGGGCTCGTCCCAACATTAGGGCTGCCTATATTTTGTTCTTACGGGACAATGCTAAGCCGGTTTTTAGCGTCTTGTTCCTTACGCAGGTTGCTAAAAATAAAACGTCAACCACCAGCAGGATTATCAACGAAGATTGAAACCAAAACCGCTTCTTCGTCCCATGTGGGCGGAATATTGGTAACCGTCCCGTATGGACGAAACGGTTTCTTTGCAGAATTCTTCAAAAATTCTACCTTTGTAATCAAATAGAATGATATGAAGACCTTGGTATTATTACGTCACGGCGAGAGCGAATTCAACAGTCAGAATCGTTTTACTGGCTGGACCGATGTTAATTTGAGCGAGAAAGGCATTGTAGAAGCCCGTGCTGCGGGCAAGGCACTGAAGGAAAATGGTTTTGAATTCGATATGGCCTACACATCGGTGTTGCGCCGTGCTATAAAAACACTGTGGCTGGCTCTTGAAGAAATGGACCGCATGTGGTTGCCAATCGAACACACATGGCGACTCAACGAAAAACATTATGGAACCCTGCAGGGACTCAATAAATCGGAAATGGCTGCCAAGTATGGCGAAGAACAAGTGCTTTTATGGCGTCGTGCCTACGATGTGCGTCCGCCGCTTTACGACGAAGCCGACGTATTGCATCTTCGAAACGAAGCTCGCTACAAAGATGTTGACAACCTTATTTACTTGCGTGGCGAGTGTTTGAAAGACACTGTGGAACGTGTGATTCCGCTTTGGGAAAATGAAATTGCACCAGCCATCAAAAGTGGAAAACGCATTATTATTGCTGCTCACGGCAACAGTTTGCGCGCCGTGGTTAAATATCTTGAAGGCATGAGCGACGAAGCCATTCTGAAATACAATATTCCAACTGGTATTCCGCTGTTGTACGAACTCGACGATGACCTCAATGTTATTTCTTCTAAATATTTGGCCGACGACGAAGTTCTCAAAGCTGCTTTGGATAAAGTGGCTGGGCAGGGCAAAGCCAAATAGTGGACAGTAGTCTGTGGTCGGTCTTCAGTGGTCAGTGGTCAGTGGTCAGTTGTGAGTGGTCAGTTGTGAGTGGTCAGTGTGAGTGGTCAGTTGTGAGTGGTCAGTTGTGAG
>DYON01000064.1:10416-11632 GCA_020720525.1 Acetofilamentum sp. | reverse complement strand
TCACTTGCATAAAGCACGAGCGGGCTTCGAGCATCTCGTCGAGCATAAAATGCGAATAGCCTTTTTTGAAATAATATTCAGCCATTTGGTCATCGGTGAGCGCCTGTGGCGTTGTTGAAGAATATGCATCGACCGCTTTTTTGTAGTTTTTGTCGCGGTACCATGTATTTCCGAGATAGAACCACGAAAGAGGCACATAGCTACTTTCGGCATGAGCCGAAATGAATTGCGATAGCAAACCACGTGCGTCGTTGTTGAACAATTCGTAAGCACAGCGGGCAACGCTGAATTCGGACTGAATGCGAAGTGGGTTTTCGGCGTCGGGAATGAGAGCAATCACTTCCTGAAAAACCTCTTTAGCCGCTCCAAATTTTTCTTTGGACATCAAATCGGAGCCTGTTTCGTACAGAGCCATCGGATTTTGATAGACCTGCGTGAGCTGTGCAAATGCTACAATCTGCCACAACAATGCTATTGTCGTGAACAGAATTCTTTTGTTTTTCATACTATTCCGCAATTTTAAGCGATAAAATTACATTCAATTCATAGGCTGAAATTTAATGTGAAATTTATTTATCAACAACGGTTTTTTAATACCAACGAATATCAATGCCGCATATTATACCAATTTGAAATATATGATAGACCACCTGAATGTCATATATTTCATGAATTGGTAAATGCGGACAAAATTTTTTGAACTAAAATATAATTCTCGTCGGTATTACTTTTGTTGTTTTTCAAGAAACTGCCCATGTTTCTAATGCCATCACAATTCTTCATTTCAACCGCAGAGATAAGCCCAAGAGTTTTGCGCAGAGAAAAGACGCAGAGGGATTTGCTTTAAGGAGAGGCTGTACCGTCATCCTGCATTGTCATCCTTAACTCGTTTCAGGATTAGTGCAGGATGATGATGGTCAATAGTTTAGCTTGTGATTTTTGTTTTGTGATTTCTTTCAAAAAAACATATCCATCCTTGCAGTAAGAGAGATTCTGAAATAAATTCAGAATGACTGCAAGGATGATATTGGGAGAAGTTCAACCACAATGCTTTTGGCTTGGAAATGACGCTGGTCGGGATTGGTTTTTTCCTTGAATGTCGCTGGTATCTTCATCATTCTTCCCTTCGGAATACTCAGGATAGGCTATACATTTCGTGGCCTTAATGCATGGTTTGCCACGAAACACTCAGAATGACAGTTGTTTATAGGTTTTT